>URQR01000114.1 GCA_900550065.1 uncultured Eubacteriales bacterium
AGCTGGCTTTCGGGAACGCCTGCTGCCGCCAGTTTTTCGTTCACGATGCCCAGCACCGAATTGGTGTAGGGATAGGAACCCGTGCGCTCCGGATCGGCCGAATTGACATAGCCGTAGGCGATGTCGATGTTCATCCATTTGATCGGGCGGAAGGTGACGCCGGCCGTATAGGCGAGCTTGGTCATCGACGGGGTTTCGGGGTTGAGGTAGTCGCTGCTTACGGGGCTTTCGTCGACATACATACCCATGCGGGCCGTGATGAAGTCGGTTGCGCGGTACTGCGCTCCGAAGCGGAAGGCCAGCGTATTGGAGTAGTTCTTCACCGAATAGATGGGTTTGATGCCCAGTTCCTCTTCGTTGAAAACGACGTTCAGCGCTTTGTAGGCCGACCATCCGGTCCATTGCAGGTCGACCGCCAACTCCCATTTCACGGCCGGGCGGAACGATACGGCCCACGTTACGGTCGTCGGGAGGGGCAGTTCGGCATTGAACGTGCCTTTGTCGAGACCCGGGATAAGCTCCGTTCCGGGGCTGAGCGCTCCGAGTTTGGCGATGAGTGCGGCGGCCGTCGGGTCGATGTTCATCGTTGCATGGCCCTTGCCGACTTTCATGTTCAGGCGCGAACGGTAGGTCATGCCGACCGACCATTCGTCGGTAATGTCCCACAGGAAACCGGCATTCACGCCTACGGCTACGTCGGCATTGCCTTCGAGTTTGGCCGATACCAGCGACTGGTTCATTGTGCTGTTGAGATAGCCTTTTGCACCCTGAAGCGTCTGGAGCTGGGCGATGGCCTGCTGTTTTGCCTCTCCGTCAGGAAGTACGGCGATGGCGCCTTCCAGTTTGGTGATGTTCGGATCGATCATGCCTGCGATGAGTCCGCGGCGCGTCGTGGGCGAAAGCAGCGAACGCGACAGGTCGAAATTACCCCACGAGACCATCAGGCCCGCGCCGATCGAAAGACGGTCGCAGATTTTGTACGATACAGTGGGCTGGAAGGTGAAAGCCGTGAGGTTGATCTCCTGCACGAGGTGAGCTCCCGACCAGTTGTCGCCCCAGTTCATCGAGGAGCCGTAAGGGGTGTAGAAGCCCAGACCGACTGCCAGCCGTTCGGTGGGTTTGTAATTGAAATAGACATGGATCGGGGTGGAGAGCTTATTGTCCGATTTCTCGCTCGGGCCGCTCGTGTAATCGTTTCCGAGGGTCGGCAGCGACTGGTAGCGGACATTCGAGAGAATGCCCGTCATACCGGCCGAAATGTCGAATTTCGAGGTCTGGAAAGCCGTGGCTGCCGGGTTGAAGAAGATCGACTCGGAGTTGAGCTTCATAGCGGTACCCACATGACCCATACCGGTCTGCTTGGCTGACATGTTGTTTACCTGGTAACCCTCGGCATATGCGCCGGAGGCGGCGCCGCTGCGCTCGGGATATCGGACAATACGGTATTTGTCTTCTTTGCACGCATATTTGCCACGTTTACTTCGCTGTTCACTTCATTTTTAAATTTTGTAATTCCACTGCTGATTTTATCCTTTATCGCCGTGGGGCTTGCGGAGCTAAGAAACGACGCAGGACGGCTCATTGGCGTGACGCTTGCTCTGGCGTACGTATCCACTGTGCTGGCCGGCATACTCGCCTATTTTGCAAGTGCGGCCGTCCTGCCGCATTTTGTCGGCGCGATTACGGAAACAGAAGCCGCACAGACGGCCTATGAGCCGTTTATTTCGATTGAGCTTACGCCGCTTTTTGGCGTGATGAGTGCGTTGGCGCTCGCGTTTTTGCTCGGCATTGGTATGGCGGGTTTAAAAAGCGCGGCGCTGTTTCACGCTGTGGAAGACCTACGCAATATTATATCCAAAACGCTGGAGCGGGTCATTATTCCGCTGATTCCATTTCATATTGCCGGTATTTTTCTAAACATCGCCGCACAGGGCAGGCTTACCGCAATTATGCAGACGTTTGCCGCCGCGTTTGTGTTAATTTTAGCCCTACAGCTTTTGTATCTGCTGTTTGAATACGGCGCGGCGAGTGTTTTTTGCGGGAAAAATCAGTTTAAAAACCTGCGGAACGCAGTGAGCGCATATTTAACCGCGCTCGGTACACAGTCCTCCGCCGCGACGATTCCAGTGAGTTTGTCGTGTGCGTATGAGAACGGCGTCAGCAAAGAGGTGGCCGACTTTTGTATTCCGCTCTGCGCGACGATTCACTTGGCGGGCGACACGGTTGCGCTCGTCGCGGGTACGGCCGCGCTGCTGCTGGCGAACGGACAGGCGGTGACGTTTGGCGCGTTTTTACCGTTTATTTTAATGCTCGGCGTGACGATGATTGCCGCGCCGGGTGTGCCGGGGGGCGGTGTAATGAGCGCGCTGGGGCTGATTACGTCGATGTTTGGCTTTGACGCGCGTCTACAGCAGCTTATTATTGCACTCCATCTTGCGCAGGACAGTTTCGGCACGGCGACAAACGTTACCGGCGACCAGGCGCTCGCGCTGATTGCCGAGCGGTTTGAGCAGTCTGCCTCAAAACGCAGCAAGCGGTAGCGGGCTTTCAGATTTCCCGGGAAATTCATCTAAAATCGCCGATTGCATTATGGTGGAAAATGTGGTAAAATAGTCTCAAAAGCTCTGCTTTTGAGACTTTGGAAGAAACCGCTGTCGGAGCGAGGCTCCTCCTCCCGCAGAGCGGGAACGCGCTTTCTTCAGGCTTGTGCTACATTAGTATATGTAGAAGCAAAGCGTTCTCGTGACGGCGCGTTTTCCGGGACGTTGGAAAAGTTATTTTTGAAATTTATATATAGCAGTAAAACAGGGAGGCAAAACATATGGCAAAGATAAATGAAAATTACTTAAACCTAAAGGAAAGTTATCTCTTTTCGGATATTGCAAAGAAAGTAGACGCCTACGCGGCGGCAAACCCGGACAAAAAGGTAATCCGGCTCGGTATCGGCGACGTGACGCGCCCGCTCGTGCCGGCGGTCATCGACGCGCTGCATAAAGCGGTCGACGAAATGGGCGAGGCGCAGACGTTCCGCGGCTATGGGCCGGAGCAGGGCTACGGCTTTTTGCACGATGCAGTACAGGGCTACTACAAGAGCTTCGGCGTAACACTTGACAGCGATGAGATTTTTATTTCTGACGGCGCAAAGAGCGACGTAGCGAACATCACTGATTTGTTTGACAAGGCGAACACCGTGCTTGTGCCCGACCCGGTATACCCGGTGTATGTGGACACAAACATTATGAATGGGCGCAACATCGTCTATTTGGACGCGAACGAGGCAAACGGCTTTCTGCCCCTCCCGCCGGCGGACATTGCGGCGGATTTGGTGTACCTCTGCTCGCCGAATAACCCGACAGGCGCGACGTATAACTATGACCAGCTGAAGGCGTGGGTGGAGTATGCGAACAAAAACGGCGCGGTACTCCTCTACGACGCGGCGTACGAGGCGTTTATCACAGAGGACGGCCTGCCGCGCAGTATTTTTGAAATCGAGGGCGCAAAGACGTGCGCAATCGAGTTCTGCTCGCTTTCAAAGCTGGCGAGCTTTACGGGGACGCGCTGCGGTTACACGGTTGTACCGAAGGCGCTGACCTTTACGCTCGGTGGCAAAGAAGTGGTTTTGAACAAATTCTGGGTAAGAAGGCAAACGACAAAGTTCAACGGCGTGCCGTATATCATCCAGCGCGGTGCAGAAGCGGTCTTCAGCGAAGAAGGACTTGCGCAGATACGGGAAAATATCGCATATTATCAGGAAAATGCGCGTATCATTGCCGACACACTTGACGCACTCGGTATCCAGTACTACGGCGGCGTCAACTCGCCGTATATCTGGCTCAAGTGCCCGGACGGTATGGGGTCGTGGGAGTTTTTTGACTACTTATTAAACAATGCGGCGGTCGTTGGTACACCGGGCTCAGGCTTCGGGAAAAACGGCGAAGGGTACTTCCGCCTTACGTCGTTTAACAACCACGAAAACACCACAGAAGCGATGGAGCGGGTGAAGGCGCTTTTCAGCAAATAATAAACAGAAGTAAGCTGCGGGCGGGCACGCGTTGCCGCCCGCTTTTTGATAAAAGAGGTGAATGATATGGCATTAGACGGAATCGCGGTGCACGCGCTTGCGCACGAAATGAATGACGCGCTCTCTGGCGCGCGGGTCGATAAAATCCATCAGCCGGAAAAGGACGAAATTACGGTTACGTTCCGCGGCAGAGGCGGCACGTATAAGCTGCTTTTGTCGGCAAGCGCGTCGAACCCGCGGGCGCACTTTACCGATACGGCAAAGAAAAACCCGATGACTGCGCCGACGTTTTGTATGCTTTTGCGAAAGCACTTAAGCGGCGGGAAGCTTGTAAAAGTGGTGCAGCCGGGGGTTGAACGCTGTCTTGAGTTTTGGATTGAGTCGTACACGGAGCTGGGCGACCTGACCATAAAGCGGCTGATTATTGAAATTATGGGGCGGTACTCGAACATTGTTCTGACGGACGAGGCGGGCAGGATTTTAGACAGCATTAAGCACATCGACATTACGGTGAGCAGTATGCGGCAGGTGCTGCCCGGCCTTGCCTACGAGCTGCCCCCGCCGCAGGATAAGATAGACCCGCTTACGTGCGAGTATCTCGACGTGGTACGCACGGTCGCGTCGGCGGAGGAAAACATACGGGTTGATAAGCTCGTACTGCAAAGCTTTGCAGGCGTGAGCCCGCTCGTCGCGAGAGAGGTGTGCTTTAAAAGCTTGGGGGGCAGCGACCTGCGCGCCGCACAGCTGTCGGCACAGCTGCAAAAAGCGCTCTGCGACACGGTGTTTGCGATGTTTGAAGATATCCGGGCACGGCGATTTGCGCCGTGTATCGTCTACGATACGGCAAGCGGCAAGCCGATTGACTTCAGCGCGTTTGACGTGGCGCAGTACGGTGCGCTTGGGCGCGTAGAGCGGTGCGAAAGCGTGAGCGAGGCGGCGGATAAGTTTTATTTGACGCGCGACGCGGCGGAACGGCAGAAGCAAAAGAGCGCGGGTCTGCTGAAACGTATCACAAACCACATTGACCGATTTGCGAAAAAGATTGTGCTTTTGCAGCAGACGATTGACGAAGCAAACAACAAAGAGCAGCACAAGCTGTACGCCGACTTATTGACGGCGAACCTATACCGCATTGCGGAGGGCGTGAAGGCGGCGGTTGTGGAGAATTACTACGACGAGAATTTAGCACAGGTTACAATCCCGCTTGACGTATCGCTGTCGCCGCAGCAGAACGCTCAGAGATACTATAAGAAGTATAATAAGGCAAAAGTTGCGCAGACGGAGGCCGCGCGTCAAATGGCGCTTGCGCAGGACGAGCTGGCGTATTTGGAAAGCGCGCAGCAGAGCCTCTCACTCGCAAAAACGGAGGAGGATCTTGCGGAAATTCGCGCTGAATTGGCGGCGGGCGGCTATATTATAAGCGCAAGTAAGGAAAAAAAGAAAAAACAGCCCGAGTCGAAGCCGCTGCACTTTGTCAGCAGCGACGGCTTCGATATCTATGTTGGAAAAAACAACGTACAAAACGACCGCCTGACGCTGCGTTTTGCAAACAGTGCGGATTTATGGTTTCACACGAAAAATTTTCCCGGCTCGCATACGGTGATTAAGCTTGGACTCGACAAAAATGTGTCGGAGCGCACAATCATAGAAGCGGCGTCGCTGGCAGCGTACCACAGCTCGGCAAGAGGGTCGGCGCAGGTGCCGGTCGACTATACACAGATTAAAAACGTAAAAAAGCCGTCTGGCGCAAAGCCGGGCATGGTGATTTACGACCACTATAATACGCTTTATGTTACACCGGATGAAGAATTGGCTTCAAGACTGACACAGAACCATATGTAAACGGATTATGTAACCTTTTCGCCCTTCGACGCGTATATTGTATTGCGGTACAATGGTCCCAATAGTAAAGCTTTTGAGCCATTTTGCGCAATACAGTACACATAGAAAGGAGGACGTTATATGACAGGTTATCATACGACAAATACAACTTGTACGAACTGCAATGCTGCGGCTGAGGCCGCTGCTGCCGCGGAGGCGGAAAGAGTCGCTGCTGCGCAGACGCGCTGCAGCGAAAAAAGTGACTTTTGCCTGAATCTTGTTTTGGGCTTTTTAGGTATGTTGCTCGCATTTACGCTGGGGTTGATTGTGGGAGCGCTGCTTTCATTGATTATCATTATCGCATTGCCCGCAATTATTGTATTTGCAGTTGTACTGGCCGTACTCATCATCAGTCTGCTGATTTATAAGTGGTGCAGAAAAGAGAAAAAATGTCTACAGAATTGAAGGGACCTGGGTTCCATTTCGACGTGCACACCGATTTGCGCGCCGATCAGAAGGCAGAAGTGCTTATTGAAGCGCTGCCATGGCTGGAGGAGTTCGCCGGCCAGCGTATCGTCGTCAAATACGGCGGCAATGCCATGGTCGATGACCATCTGAAGCAGTGCTTCGCCGAAGACATGGTCTTTCTGCGTCAGGTGGGGCTGCACCCGATCGTCGTGCACGGCGGCGGTCCGCAGATTTCCCACATGCTCAAGGCCCTCGGCATCAAATCCGAATTCAAAGGCGGCCTGAGGGTCACCACCCCCGAGGCCATGGATGTGGTGCGCATGGTTCTGACCGGCAAGGTGTCACGCGAACTGGTAGGCCTGATCAACGCGCACG
>URQR01000115.1 GCA_900550065.1 uncultured Eubacteriales bacterium
AGCCGCTGTCCGCTACGGAAGCGGAGAAACGCGTCAACATATTCGGGATGTTTTTATGAATAATCGTGATTCTCGTCTCTGTTTCACGGTCCATGTAGCAATTCGGCAGGTTGACCGAGTTTGTAATATTGCCGTTTTCCAAATAGTCGGCCAGCTCCTGCGCCGCCATTACCGCGCAATTGTCCTCAGATTCCTTTGTGGACGCGCCGAGATGGGGGATTGCGATTACGTTATCCATCTTGAGTGTATCTTCATTCGGGAAGTCTACGAAATACTTTGCTACAATACCGTCGGCAATTGCCTGTCTCAGCGCGTCCGTATCAACAAGCTCGCCGCGCGAGAAGTTTAGTATGCGTACGCCCTGCTTCATCTGTCCAAACTGCTCCGTGCTCAGCATGGAGCGAGTGGAGTCGTTGAGCGGAAGATGCAGTGTAATATAGTCGCAGTTTGCGAAAATATCCTTTAAATCAGCCGCCTTTTTCGCGCTGCGCGACAAGTTCCAAGCCGCGTCAACCGACAGATACGGGTCGTAGCCAATGACCTCCATACCGAGACTAAGCGCCGTATTGGCAACCATAACGCCGATTGCGCCGAGACCGACCACGCCGAGCGTCTTGCCCATAAGCTCCTGTCCCGCAAAAGCGCTCTTGCCCTTTTCAACCATCTTTGCAACTGCGTCGCCGTTTCCAATCAGCGTCTTCGCCCATTCGATCCCGCCGACGATGTCGCGCGAGGAAAGCAGCAGCGCCGCCATTGTGAGTTCTTTTACTGCATTTGCGTTTGCGCCCGGCGTGTTAAATACAACGATTCCCTTTTCCGAGCACTTGTCAATCGGGATATTGTTTACGCCTGCGCCCGCGCGCGCAACCGCCTTCAAAGACGCCGGCAGCTCCATGTCGTGCATGGCAAAGCTGCGCAGGATAATACCATCCGCGTCGGCGGACACATCGTCCGTAATTGTATATGTATCTTTATCGAGTTCGTCAAGACCACACTTCGCAATTTTATTGAGTGTAAGAATTTTCATCCTCTATAACCCTCTTTCTTATTTGTTTGCCGCTTCAAATTTTTCCATAAATTCAATCAGCGCCTTTACGCCCTCAATCGGCATCGCGTTGTAAATGCTTGCGCGCATACCGCCCATGCTCCTGTGGCCGCCGAGGTTCACAAGGCCCGCTTCCTTTGCTTCTGCAACAAAGCGCTTTTCCATATCCGTATCGCCGATTACGAACGTTACATTCATCATGGAACGGTCTTTCTTCGCTACACGGCCCTTAAACAGCTTCGAATTGTCGAGGTAGTCATAAAGCATAGCCGCTTTTTTCTCGTTGATTTTTTGCAGCTCTGCAACGCCGCCCATTTCTTTGACCCAATCAAGCATCAGCTTGAGCATATAAATCGTATACGTCGGCGGTGTGTTGAGCATCGAGCCCTTTTCAAAGTTCACTTTATAATTGTACAGCTCCGGTGTAATATCCATGCAGCTATCCATCAAATCGTCGCGAACGATGACTGCCGCAACGCCCGCCGGGCCCATATTCTTCTGCGCGCCCGCAAAAATCAGGCCGAACTTGCTAACGTCGTACACCTCCGAAAGGATACACGACGACATATCCGTTACAATCGGCACACCCTTTGTGTCGGGCAGCTTCGTAAAGCGTGTCCCGGCAACGGTATTGTTCATACACATATAGAAATAATCCGCGTTCGGGTCGATATCCGCCTCGTTAAATTCCGGTATATGGTCGTACGCACTTTCCTCAGAGGATGCAAGCACACGTACATTACCGTACTTTTTCGCAAGTTTAATCGCCTTTTTCGACCACATGCCCGTATCTACGAAATCGGCGCTGCCCTTTTTCATCAAATTCAGCGGAACCGCGTCGAACTGCGCCGTTGCGCCGCCCTGCATAAACAGGATGTTGTAATTGTCCGGAATCTGCATTACCTCGCGCAGGCTGGAAAATGCGGAGTCAATAATCGCCTGATACTCCTTTGAGCGGTGGCTCATTTCCATAACCGACATGCCGGAATTTTGGTAGCACAGCATCTCGTCAGCCGCAATTTTCAGAACCGATTCCGGCATTGCGGACGGGCCGGCAGAAAAGTTATATACACGTTTCATCTATCAGATACCTCCCCAGATTTTATACCTTTCATTATACTACTTTGCGCCCCGCACCGTCAAGACTACGACGGCAAAAAAAGTAAAAAAACAGATGTTTTGCAGGATTAGTCCTCATATACCTGCACCGGATGCTTTAATTTATAAAAAATTGCCAGTGTTCCGGGGCCGATGTGCGTTCCAACCGTCGCGCCAATCTGCGACTCCATTACAAGCTCGCGCTCTTCGCCAAATTCCGCTTTCACCGCCGCCCAAAGCTGCTCGGCACGGTCGGGCACCTGTGAGTTGACCATACAAAAATATGGGTCGTCAAGGTCAATGTCCGATGCTTTTATTTTTTTAATCATTTTTGAAATAATCGTCTTGCTGCCGCGGAATTTGTCGATTGCCTCCATGACACCGCCCCGCACGGATAAAACGGGCTTTAAGTCGAGCAGCGTCCCGGCAATCAGGCTCGCTTTATTGATTCGGCCGCCCTTTTCAAGATACTTGAGCGTGTCGACCACGACCAGCACATCCGTCTTACAACGAAACGCCTTAATTCCCGCCACGATTTCCGGAAGCGTTTTCCCTTCCTTTTGCAGGCGCATCGCCTCCTGCACCATTGCGACGATATACAGAGAATAGCCCATAGAATCCACGACTTCAATCTTTGCGTCCGGCATATCCTCTAATATATTCTGCTTTGCAAGGTTTGCCGCCTGATATGTCCCGCTGCCCTTCGAGGAAATCGTGACATAAATGAGCGCGTCGTGTCCGGCGAGTCCCTCTCGCATCATCGCCTCAATAACGGGGATCGTGGGCTGCGAGGTCGTCGGGATTTGGTGCGACTTACTCAGCTTCTCGTAAAATACGTCCGTGCTCATCTCAACCCAGTCGAGCGCGCTCGTACCGTCCTCGAAAATGATTGGCATACCGAGCACGGCAATATCGTGCTCCTGTGCAAAATCATGTGGGATGTCCGACGTGGAGTCTACCATATACTTAATGTTCATCATACTCTATTTCCTCCTATAAAATATAGTTGTAAAACGAATCTACCATTTAAATTTTGTAAGCGCGCCCGCCTGCTTGAGCGAGAGAAAGTCCGTCTGCCGCAGCGCTTCGTATAAAACGACCGCAACCGAGTTGGACAAATTTAGACTGCGCGCATCCGGAATCATAGGAATACGGATACAGTCCTTTTTATGCGCGTATAACAACTCCTCCGGCAGCCCGGCGGTCTCTTTTCCGAACATGATGTAGTCGCCGTCCGCAAAACGTGCCTCACAGTGGTTTTTCGGCGCTTTTGTGCTTGCATAGTAGCAGGTAATGCCTGCATTTTTAGTAAAAAAGTCGTCCAAATTTTCATAGTAGGTGATGTCGAGCAGATACCAGTAGTCGAGCCCGGCACGCTTTAGGTTCTTATCCGTGATTTCAAAGCCGGTCGGCTTAATAATGTGTAGCCGGCTGCCCGTTGCGGCACATGTGCGCGCAATGTTGCCCGTGTTTTGCGGAATTTCCGGTTCATGCAGTACAATATTAAAACTCAAATCAGTTCTTCCCTTCGTTGTTTTAATGCTTTAATACAAATTTCATCAGCGCACTCCGCTTGGAGACAATGGCCTTTTTGGGGCAGAGCTCCTGACAGCAGAAACAATGGATACATTTTTGCTTTGCCAGTTGCGGGTAGCCGTCTTTCATCTCAATTGCCTTTGCGGGGCAGCGGCGCATACACTCGCCGCAGCCGACGCAGACGTGCGTATCAAAGCGCGGAATCGGTGCAAGATAGGCGTTGAGCGCGTGCGACAGCCGCTTCGGAATCCATTTTCGATCTAAAAAATCCGGCGTGCCGAGCGGCGGCTTCACCAAATCGTGAATTTTCATCGCTTCAAAATTGTCGCCGGCCAAGCGCAGCCCTTCGATAGAAGCGGGGCACAGCCCACGTGCGATAGACTCTGCAATGGTCGGTGCTTCGTCCGGCGTAATCCCGACGAGCGCGGTCGCGGCAAGGTCTAATGCATAGGGGTTTGCGCTGGCAAGCACCGCGCCGATATGCTTTTTGACGCCGCCGGACGGACCTTCACCCTCCATCCCCCAAATCGCGTCCATAATTGCAAGCGTAGGGCGGGTAAGCTGGCACAAATCGACGAGCATAGAGCAAAAGTCCTCCTTCTGCGGCAGCGAAAAGTGATACTCCGCCTTATAAATGCCCGGTACTGCGCCAAACATGTTTTTTACCGCCCCGGAGTAAAACGTCATCATATGCGTTTTCAGCTTTGGTACGGTGATGACCACATCCGCGTCGAGAATCGGCTTGATAATTGGGAACGATTTGACCGTTTTTCCTTCGGGAAAGGGGATCGTTTCAAAGCTTGTGTCATAGTTGAGCCGAACGCCGAGCTCGCTGGCGATTTCTTCAATTTTACAGCCCTTATAGACACTTTTTAGCACGGTTTCGTTGTACAGTCCGCCCGGGCTGTCCGCAATCGTGACGATACCGCCGGCTTCCATAACTGTTTGGGCAAGCGCCTTCGCGAATACGCTGTGCGTCGTCACTGCGTCGTCTGGGTTTTTGCGCATAAGCAGATTGAGCTTTAACAATACCTTATCGCCCGGCTTAATAAACGTTTCAATTCCGCCGAGGTTGTCAAACGACTGCTCGATTGCCCGCTTTACCAATTTATATTCATAAGCGCCGCATTTTAAAACGGAAACTGTTTCCATAAAAAGAATCCCCTCGCCATAAATAGTAACGGTCTCTATTATATCAATATATAAGTGTAAATTCAATATGCAAAAGAAAGTTTAGACGAAGGCAATCTATTTCCTGTTTGGTGATGATGCGCACTGTGCTCTGTATTCTGTCGGCGTTACGCCTATATGCCGTTTAAAAATGCGGTTAAAGTACGTCACATTATTAAAGCCCGTGGCAAGCGAGACCGCAATCACGGAATCGTCCGTTTCACGCAGCAGCGCACACGCCTTTTCGAGCCGTATCTCATTGAGGTAGGTGGAAAAAGACTTTCCGGTTTGTTTTTTATAGAGCCTGCCGAGATAGTTTTCGTTTAAGTAATAAATCCTTGACAGCCCGCGCAGCGTCAGCGTATTCTGATAGTATTTCTGCGCGTATCCATTCAGGGCACTGACGGCCCAATGCGCGCCGGAGCGCACGCTAAGCCCCTGCGAGGTGTAAATTAGGCTGATATAGTTTTTGATAACGCCTGCCGCACCGATAAAGTGCTCGACCTCGGAGACGGAAACCTCGGGCGGCATTGCGCGCAGCAGTGCATCCCTATCCGCTTTCGTCAGCTTTTGTACGCGGTTGATTTTTGCTTCCATTTCGCGGCTGCTGCAATTTAAATTGCCGATATAAATAATACACATCGGCTTATCAGCAATATAGAGCGGGACGGCAATTTCGGTCAGGCCGAGCGGGCAGACGCCGGCGTAGGCGTGCCCGCCGTCAAAAGCCTTTTTTACACTCAGCCCCTTACAGGCAAAGCAGAGCCGCAGCCCCTTGTCCGTCGTTTTCGCGGCGTTGCACAGGGCAGAGGAATGGATCCGGTTCTGTTCCTTAATCCGCAGCGCCTCGTTTTGCAGAATACCGGACACATCGTGGATACACACGTGCGCCGAGGTGTTTTTTTCTATACATTCAATTAAGTTTTGCAGAGACGATTTTTCGATCGGCATCGTATCACCTTATCCTGAATGATTCATTTGTGAACTATTTTATCATAAATATCAGATTTGTTCAATATCAAATCTGTTTTGTATAAGACAAAACAGCGCGGCGGTAGTATATAATAAAGATATAGTTTTATGGAAAAAGAAAGGATGGGTACACAATGAAAGATACATACGATCTTATCGTTGCAGGAGGCGGCTTTACGGGCGTTTCGGCGGCAGTTGCGGCGGCGCGGGAGGGGCTGTCCGTCCTGCTGGTGGAGAAAAACGGCTACCTCGGCGGCGCGGCGTGCGCAAATTACGTTAATCCATTTATGGATTTTGAAATGCGCGACAAACAAACCGGCAAACCGGTACAGCTCAATACCGGAATTTTTACGACGATTCTTGAAAAGCTCAGCGAGCTTGGCGGTCTGCACGAAAACAGGCGCACGTTCAGCGAGGAATACATTAAGGTTGTGTTCGACCGGCTGCTGAAGGAATACGGCGTCGACGTACTGCTCCATTCGTATGTGATGGAGACAAAGGTAGAGGACGATACGGTAAAAAGTATTTCCGTTGTCAATATTTCCGGTAAGCAGCAGCTATCTGCGCGCTGCTTTATCGACGCGACGGGCGACGCAGAGCTATCCGTTTTAGCGGGCTGCGAGTACCAGCTCGGGCGGGAAGAGGACCATTTGTGCCAGCCGATGACGCTGTGCTTCCGTATCGCAAACGTCGATACGGACAAATACTGGGGCAAAAGCTGCAAAACGATGAATGAAATCTATAAGCGCTTCCAGCAGGAGGGGAAAATCAAAAACCCGCGCGAGGATGTGCTGACCTTTAAGCACATGGCGGACGGCGTGG
>URQR01000116.1 GCA_900550065.1 uncultured Eubacteriales bacterium
TACCCCGCCCTATGATTCCACGCCTGCGATGTGGACGCGCTACATGAATATGTGCGGAGATATCGACGAGGAAATCACGATTCCGGCATCGAAAGTTCCGGCGTTTAAGGTTGGTAAGGCTTTAAAAGACGCGATTAACTAAGATGACAATAGGCCCCGGCGGCGACTGCTGCTGGGGTCGTTTTCTTACTACGGTGCGGTCAAATGGGGAAATAGGAGGATAGGAAGATGCGGTTAGACAAATATTTAAAGGTGTCGCGGTTGATTAAGCGGCGCAGCGTCGCGAATGAGGCGTGCGATACGGGCAGGATTGCTGTAAACGGGAAAGTGGCGAAAGCGTCGTACGACGTCAAGGTCGGCGACGTAATAGAAATCCGTTTCGGTGAAAAGCTCATCAAGGCCGAGGTGATAAGTATTGCGGAGCATGTGCGCAAGGATGACGCGGAGGGTCTTTATAAAATTATCGGCTGAAACATATCAGCCGCGCCCCTTTCATATGATAGTAGTAGAATTTATCATATGGGAGGGATTTTTTATGGCATTGATGGAAGAACGCGCGCTGAAAAACCAGGGCGAAACCATCCATAACGTCATTTTGGAAAACAGGCAGAGGGCCAGCATTTCCGGGGTGGAGGACGTTGACAGCTTTGACGAGTCGGAAATGATTATCCAAACCAACATGGGAACAGTATCGCTGAAGGGGGAAAACCTGCACATTAACAAGTTCAACGTCGATACGGGCGAGCTCGTGATTGAGGGCGATGTGGACGAATTTGTCTATCACGACGACGGCGGATATGGCAAAAAGGGCGGCGGCCTGTTCTCAAAAATGTTTGGTTAGGCGGGATGTAGATGGAGGTTTCTGTATCCAACCAATTATATGTATTTTTGGTGATGTTTGCGGCAGGCGCGACAGCGGGGGCAATTTTTGATATTTTCCGAATCATCCGCCGCACGTTCCGAACCGGAATGCTGACGACGTCTTTGTCCGATATATTGTTTTGGCTGCTCATCAGCGCGGGAATGTTTTTGGTGATGTTTGCGGTTAATAATGCGCAGATGCGCTGGTTTGAAGCAATTGGAATTTTACTGGGCGGCGTGGTCTATTTTTTGGCGCTCTCAAGACTGTTTATGAAGGTGATTGGGGCGGTTTTTGGGTTTGCTGTAAAAATATTTTTGTTTATTTTAAAAATCGTCTTGACACCGCTTGCTTTTTTGTATAAAATGATAAAAAGACCATTCGTATGGGTTTTTACAAAGACAGCACGGCTTTTCAAAAAGGGCGGAAAAAAGACCGCTGGGCTTTTTGGCGGCATGTGCAAGGGCTTTCGGAAACTGAAACTCGTATCGAAAAAGTCGTAAAAGCGAAAGGGCTGCGGGCGATGGACAGGGAGGAATTCAAAAAGACGAGGCAAAAGAAGCGCAAAAAGGGCCTAAAGGTTTTTTTGCGGCTGGCTTTGCTCGCGTTTTTTCTCTTTGCGGCGGTACGGTTTATCTCACAGCAGCCGCTCTTGAGCGAATATGATAAAAAAATTGGCGATTTAAACGACCAGATACAGCAGCAGGAAAAGGATAAGGCGCATTATGAAGAACTGAAGGCGCTGTATGAAACAGAGGAGTACCAAAAGCAGCTGGCAAGGGAAAGGCTTGGCTTAGTCGAAGAAAACGAAAAAGTTTTCATAGACGTTTCGGGGAAACAGTAATAAGCGCTATGGCGCAGATGTGATACAAAACGAGAGAGTGTTTTGAGGGAGGCAAAGTTTTTCTATGTCAGTGGAAGTGGGGAAAGTATTGGAGGGAAAGGTAGTCAGCATCGTGCCGTTCGGCGCGTTTGTTTCTCTGCCGGATGGAGAGACGGGCCTTGTGCATATTTCTGAGGTTGCGGCCGCGTATGTGCAGAATGTTTCGGACTATTTAAAAGAAAACCAGATGGTCAAGGTCAAGGTCATCAGTGTTGATGAAAAGGGGAAAATCAGCCTTTCTATCAAAAAGGCGCAGCCGGAGGAAAAACGCGAGCGTGCGCCGAAGAAAAACGACGCTGCGAAGCAGCCGCGCGGGCCGATACGTCCGGCGGACATCGACTGGCAGAGCAGCAGGACACAGAGCAATGATTTGTCCTTTGAAGACAAGATGAGTAAGTTTAAATCCGACAGCGAGGAGCGGATTTCGTCTTTGCGGCGTAATTCCGACTCGAAGCTGGGCGGCGGTTATAAACGATAAAAAAATATGCTGCCACAGGGCGGCATATTTTTTATACAAAAGGAAAGCGAAATCAAATTTTTTATGAAAAGGCAGGGGTATTTTTATGGCTTTTATACAATGTGGGTTTTCTTCTGAAATTTTGGGGATGAAGACGAATATGAATGTACTTTTGCCGCAGGACACGGCGCGGCAAAGCAAGCAGGCCCCGCCGGTGCTCTATCTGCTGCACGGGCATACGGACGACCATGCGGCGTGGACGCGGTTTACCGGGCTGGAGCGTTTTGTGCGCGAGTTAAACTTAGCGGTGGTAATGCCGACGGTACAGAATGGTTTTTATACAAATACGGAGATTGGTTACCGTTACTTTGACTTTTGTACGCAGGAGCTGCCTGCGCTTGTCGGCTCAATGTTTCATGTATCCACAGCACGGGAGGATACGTTTGTGGCGGGGCTGTCCATGGGCGGCTACGGCGCATGGCGGCTCGCGCTCGGTTGTCCGGAGCAGTATTGCTATGCGGCGAGTATGTCGGGCGTGCTCGATATTGCGGGCGAGTGTGAGCAGCGGTTGGGCGACCCGGAGGTGTCGGGCGACTTTGTGCGCGATATTGTCAATGCGTTTGGGCCGGAGGGGGTTCGGCGCGGCAGCGAGTGCGATTTGCTCTATCTTGCCGACCGGGTAAGCGCATCTGGCGGGCCGAAACCGATTCTGCGCCAATATTGCGGGACGGAGGATTTTCTCTACGAGTCGAACCAGCGCGCGAAACAGCATGTTGAGCCGCTCGGCTTTGACTATGCGTATGCTGAAGGGCCGGGCGCGCACACGTGGGATTATTGGGATGCGCGGATTCAGGATATTTTGTCTGAGCTTGCAAAAATCAATCCGAAAATTTGTTGTAAATAGAGCGATAGCAGCCGCTTTTTGCAGTGTGAAAAATTGCATTGCAAGAGCGGCTTTTTGCGAATCATGAAAATGTATTGCGAAAACTGGCAATTCATGATAAAATAGTCTCAAAAGCTCCGCTTTTGAGCCATTAGAAAAAGCTGCTGTCGGCGCACCGCGCCTCCTCCCGCAGAGCGGGAACGCATCTTTTTCGGGTTTGGGAAAAAATAAACTTATACACATTAGAGGGGATTGTTTTATGCTAAGATTTTTAGACGCGGGAGAAACGCACGGTAAGTGTCTTACAGCGATTATAGAAGGCCTTCCGTCGAATCTTGCGGTCGATATAGAGAAAATCAATGCGCGGCTCGCGCTGCGGCAGGGCGGCTATGGCCGCGGCGGCAGGATGAAAATTGAGACGGACAGGGTGGAAATTTTGAGCGGTGTACGCGGCGGAAAAACGCTGGGGAGTCCCGTCGCCCTGCTGATAAGGAACAAGGATTTTGAGAACTGGAAAGAAATTATGGGAACGGAATCGTCCAACGGCGCGCGGCCCGTTTTCGTGCCGCGTCCGGGGCACGCGGACCTGACCGGTGCGCTCAAGTACCGCCACGAGGATATGCGCAATGTGCTTGAGCGCGCGAGCGCACGGGAAACGGCGATTCGTACAGCGGTGGGCGCGCTCGCGCAGCAGCTTATAGAGCAGCTTGGCGTAGAGCTGATGAGCCGGACGGTTAGCATCGGTTCCGCAATAGATACAGCGTGTGTTGACTACGGCGATTATGTACGACGCGTTGCCGCGTCCGATTTACGGATGTATAGCGAGGAAGCAGCGCACGCGGCGGTGGAGCTGATTGATGCGGCAAAGGAGGCAGGAGAATCGCTCGGCGGTGTTGTAGAGGTGGTTGCGCGCGGCGTTGCGCCGGGGCTTGGGAGCTATGTCCACTACGACCGTAAGTTAGACGGCGCGCTCGGGGGCGCGCTTATGAGCGTACAGGCCATTAAGGGCGTGACGTTCGGGTTAGGGTTTGAAGCGGCGGCGCAGATGGGCTCAAAGGTACACGATCCAATCGTTTACGACAATGCGTTTGCGCGCGGGTCGAACAATGCGGGCGGAATCGAGGGCGGTATGACGAACGGAGAGCCAATTGTGGTGCGCGCGGCGATGAAGCCGATTCCGACGCTGTACCGGCCGCTTGCAAGCGTCGATTTACGCGATAAGTCAAAAGTAGAGGCAAGTGTGGAGCGCAGCGATATTTGCGCCGTGCCTGCGTGCGGCGTCGTGTGCGAGGCTGTTGTCGCGTTTGAGCTGGCTAAGGCTGTATTGGATAAGCTCGGCGGCGACAGCATGGAGGAGTTAAAGCGTAATTATGCTGCATACAAGGCGGATATAGAAGGCCGCTGATAAAAGGGATAGAGAGAAAGGGGGTGGCTGCCGGTGAAAGAGCAGGCGCTTTTGGATAAGTGTGCAAAAGGCGACGTGCGCGCCTTTGAGGAGTTGATTGAACAGTATCAACAGGGGATTATCAACCATGCGTATTCCATGTTTTTAAACCGCGAGGACGCGCTTGATATGGCACAGGAAACATTTATTAAGGCGTTTAATGGTATCACGAGTTTTAACCGGCAGTCCTCTTTTAAGACGTGGCTGTACCGCATTGCGACGAACGTGTGTCTCGACGAGCTTCGGCGGCGCAAGCGCCGAGCCGCAACCGTGAGCCTGACCGCAGTTTTCGATGGGGAAGGCGAAGGGGGGCAGATTGATGTAGTCGATACATCGGCTGACCCGGCGCAGGCCGCACAGCAGGCGTTTTTGCGCCGCGCGATAGAGCAGGCAATCGGCGAGCTCGACGCGGAATACCGTGCGGCAATCGTCCTGCGCGAGATTGAGGGCATGGACTACAATGAAATTGCGAAAACGATGGGCTGCTCGCTCGGCACTGTGAAATCGCGGATTAGCCGCGCCCGGGCGCAGCTTCGCGAAAAACTTGCAAAACACAGGGAACTTTTATGACGGCGGCTGCGTCTAAGTATATGGAATGTAAAGAAAGGAGGGTGCCTATGCTATCCTGCGAAGATGTAAAAAACTTATTATCGGCCTACTATGACGGCGAGCTTGGCGTAGCGGCGCAGCAGCAGGTGGCGGAGCACCTGGCGGCATGTGAGGCGTGCCGGGAGGAATATGAACAGCTTAAGGTATTGAGCGGCGCGTTTGGCGCGCTCACTTTTCC
The DNA here is from genome assembly GCA_900550065.1 of uncultured Eubacteriales bacterium. GTDB lineage: Bacteria > Bacillota > Clostridia > UBA1381 > UMGS1253 > Aphodoplasma. The sequence continues at coordinate 5,314 of URQR01000116.1, forward strand.
AGAGTCGGATAAAGCCTTTCGGGCCGGCCTGCACGAGCGGCTTGAGACGGAAGCTAAGAAAAACAAAACCGTCCGGTTCGGTACGGTTTGGAGGGATATGCGTACCTATGCGGCAACAGCGGCGTGTCTTGTGTTGACGGTTGGTATCTATGCGGCGGTCAAGAACAATTCTGTTCAGCCGTATCCGCAGCCTGCGGCCCCGAATCCGCAAATGGAAGCGTATGAAAATAAGGCGGCTGTACTGCCGTCCGGTGATATATTGGCTCCGTCCGAGGGGACGGCGTCCCCTGAGACGATACCAGAGCAGAAGATAGCGGACAGCGAAGGAATAAGCGCATCGCCGAAAACTACGAATCCGTTACAGGCGTCTCCCTCGCCGAATCCGGCGCAAGACGGCGCTGCATCGGGACAGGGGCAGGCGATAGCGCCAACACCCACTCCGGCCGCGGAATTGGTCGTTCCCACCCCACAGCAAACAAATATGCCGCACGCAACGTCTGAACCGCGTACGGAAACGCCGGAAGTACGGCAGGAACCGCCGCCGGAGAATACGGGCGCTGGCGGTGATACGCCTTCCGGTGAAACCGACCCGCACGCAGGCGGTAATTCAAGCGGTGTGTTGGCAGTGAACAACAGTGGGCAAACGACTACGAAATTTACAATGACGGATAAAAATATATACGACAGTGTCGCGGAGCTGCTGGGCAGCTTTGGAACTGTCACGGTAACGGATACAAGTATTCAGGTAAAGGTGCTAAGCGCCAACTATAACGCCTGCCTTGCGGCGCTGCGCTCTGTGCAGGGGCTGCAAGAAGCGGATACGATTGTTGTCGAGGGCGAAGAAAGCGGACATTGTATCATACAAATTAATATTGCGAAATAGCGGGATATCTCCCGCTTTTTTTTGTGCCATAAATTCACACTGCACCGCATATATATAAAGTACGCCGGAAGCTGCGGCGGCATAATAGTGGATGAATGCGGGGGAAATAGTATGAAAAAGTGCATTGCTTTGATTTTGTCGTGTATGATGCTGTTGGTGTGCCTGACCGGCTGTAAGGAAGAAACACCGGAAAATGCGTCGTCTGTTAATACCGACGTACAGGTACCGGCGCCGACGCTGCACCCGGACGAGGTATATTCCCAGCTCAGCAATGAGAAAATTGCGTGGGGGCTCAAAAAGGTAAAAGGCGAAAAGCCGGAGGTGCCCGACTCTATTATTAAAACGCTCGACACCTTTGACGGTATATATTTGTCGAAAAGCGGCGGAAAAAACCTTTATCTGACCTTTGACGAAGGGTATGAAA
>URQR01000117.1 GCA_900550065.1 uncultured Eubacteriales bacterium
GAGCAGTGCTGCCTTACAATTGACTCGCCGGCGGAAGCGTACACAGCGCTGAAGCAAAAGCTTGCGCAGCTTAAAAGCCAAAGCTAACCAATTATGTATGTAAATACTCCCCGCTATTATCATAGCGGGGAGTATTTTTTTATACTTCTTTTTTCGATAAAAAATAGATTGCGCCAAACCCTGCTGCCGCCGTCAGCGCACACCACAAGATGTCCACACCATATGGTACGCCCGGAAAAACCTGAATCACAGAGCCCAGAACAAATCCTAAAATAATAAGATAGGTCGGCTGCGGATAACGCAGCATCGCACGCTCCAATAGCCGCGTCGTCAATAAAATTCCCCCGACCAATCCGGCAGCAAGCGGAATCAAAGATACAAACTGCATCCCGCCAATCGCTGCCATGACCGGCTCATAGAGCCCCATTAACAACAGCATATACGATACGCTGATACCGGGCAGTACCAGTGCAACCGAAGCAATCACGCCGCCTAAAATTTGAATCACAATCCCCCACACGCCGGCGGGCGGCGCGGCAAATAACTGCTCCGGCATCAACGAAAACGCCAGCACAATCACGATTCCAAGTATTAAATATAGAAAGGTTCCTACGCTCGCGCGGCGCACCTGCGCTTTTCGGTAAATCATCGGTACGCTTCCCGCTACGGCACCCATAAAAAAGTACAGAACAATCTTTGGCTGCCACTCGATTAAATTTAAAAGCGGCTTTGCGCACAATATCATTCCCGTTATACTACCCAGCAGGAACAAAAGTAAAAACAATGCGTTTTTCTTTTTAAAAAACGAGCTGACCGACGATATTAAGTCCTGATAAATCCCAAGTATCATCGCCATAGAGCCGCCGCTTACGCCGGGCACGAGCATTGTCGCGCCGATACAAAAGCCCTTGATTATTATTTTGATTGGATTAATTTTCATAAAACAGTTCTCCGCCCTAAGAATTATTTGCCTTGCGTATATTATACCACAGATCAACGAACAAATCTGAAGAATTGCGCTCCTGCGCAGCAGGAAGAGGGGCAGCGCCCTGATAGCAATTCTTCCAAGCGCAAAAGCTCCGCTTTTGCGTATATTGTAATATATAAAAAATTATATGAAATTATGCAGACACAAAAAGGGAACGGAATTGCCCCGTCCCCTTTTTTATTTCCCCCAAAAATTATCTCTGTACACGCCCGGAGCCGTCGCCGCCCGCAAGCGCAGTCACCTCGCCGACACTCATCAGGTTAAAGTCGCCCTCAATCGTATGCTTCAGACACGACGCCGCAACTGCAAACTCAATCGTATCCTGCATCGAATAATCCGACAAAAGCGCATAAATCAAACCACCGCCGAAGCTGTCGCCGCCGCCTACGCGGTCAACGATATTGATATTATACTTCTTCGATTTATAAAAGTCCTTACCGTCGTAGAGCATTGCCGCCCAATTATTCACCGACGCAGAAATACTCTCACGCAGCGTGATTGCAACCTTTTTCACGCCAAATTTGTCCACGAGCTGCTTTGCAACATCCTGATAACCCGCGTCGGAAATCTGTCCGCTCGTGATGTCCGTTCCGGACGCGCTGATACCGAATACCTTCTCTGCGTCCTCTTCGTTTGCAATCAGAACGTCAACATAGCCCATCAAATCGCCCATAACCTTACCCGCTTTTTCGCTCGTCCAGAGCTTTTTGCGGAAGTTAAGGTCACAGCTTACCTGTACGCCTGCGTCCTTCGCCGCCTTACAAGCCTCCAAGCACAGCGCCGCACAGTCGTCCGACAGCGCCGGCGTGATACCTGTAAAGTGGAACCAGTCCGCGCCATCAAAAATCTTCTTCCAGTCAAAGTCGCCGCTCTTTGCCTCAGCAATCGCCGAATGCGCACGGTCATAGAGTACCGTCGACGCACGCTGCGACGCACCCTTCTCTACAAAATAGATACCCAAACGGTCGCCGCCGCGTACAATTTCGCTCGTGTCGACGTCGTACTTTTTCAGCTCCGCTACACACGCATCACCCATCCCGTTACTGGGGATTTTTGTAACGAATTTCGCGTCCATACCGTATCCCGCCAGCGACACCGCAACGTTCGCCTCGCCGCCGCCAAACGTCATTTCAAGCTCCTGTGCCTGTTTAAACCGCTTGTAACCCGGCGTTTGCAGACGCAGCATAATCTCACCAAATGTTACGATCTTTTTCATTGTGTTTGTATCCTCCCAATTTTTGTTTTCTTATCTTGTACAAACGCCGCAGCAATTACGCGCGCGCCGCCTTGATGTTTTCAATAAACTTCTGCCCAATTTTTGTAATACTTTCGTAGTCGCCCGTCTTCGCGCCGGCCGTCAGACAGCTCCCTGCGCCGACCGCAACCGCGCCGGCCTTAATCCACTCGCCCACGTTGTCCGCGTCTACGCCGCCTGTCGGCATAATCTTTACATACGGCAAAGGCCCGCGAATCGCCTTGATCATCTTCGGCCCCATTACGTCACCCGGGAACAGCTTTAAGATGTCTGCGCCGGCCTCCATCGCTTCAATCGCCTCACGAATGGTCATAATACCCGGCATATACGGTACGCGGTAACGGTTGCAAAGCTTTGCCGTTTCTGCGCTGAAGTATGGGCTAACGATAAACTGCGCGCCGTTTAAAATTGCAATACGCGCCGTCTCCGGGTCGAGCACCGTGCCCGCGCCCAGTATAATCTGGTCAGCCGTGTATGTAGCCGCAAGCTCTGCGATTACCTTGTCCGCCTGCGGTACGGTAAATGTCATTTCAATCGCTGCAACGCCGCCTTCGATACATGCGTCTGTAATCTTTCTTGCCTGCTCGGCCGACGTCGCGCGTACAACCGCAACAAGACCGACCTCCTGAATTTTTGTAAGTACTGTTTCCTTATCCATTTCCCTCTGCTCCTTTATCTGTTTGTTTGTAAACAATAAATAAAATAAATTCCGCAAATTATAGCCAATATAATTCACCGAAGAAGCCAAGCGCAGAAGCCTTGCTTCTGCGTATATTATACTACAACAGATTTTCCAATGCAACCCAAAACCATGCTATTTGGTCTATTTCTTAGATTTTATAAGTTTTGCTTGACGAACCGCCCCAATTTCTGTATAATTTGCTATGGTTTCAATCAAAATAGAAAGAATGGTGTCAAATTATGCAGAATCAAAGTGTAAAAAATATCGCGTATGGCGCAGTAATCGCCGCACTGTATACAGCCTGCTCGCTGCTGCCCGGCGTCTCAGCAATCAGCTATGGCCCAATCCAGTTCCGGATTGCGGAAGCGCTGATGCTTTTATGCCTATTTTCGCCCTCGGCGGTTGTGGGCGTTACAATCGGGTGTCTTTTGACAAATATATTTACCCCGTTCGGCGCGAACGTGTTCGACCTCGTGCTCGGCACGAGTGCGACGCTGCTCGCGGCCCTAACGACGTATTTTGGGCGTAAATTTTTTACGAAGCAACTCTGGCTCGCCCCCCTGCCGACCGTGCTGCTAAATGCGCTGATTGTTGGCAGCTATCTGCCGCTTTTACTCACGGATGAGCCGATGGCGGTTTGGTATTGTATGCTGACCGTCGGCCTCGGCGAGCTTGTGGTGTGCTATGTGCTTGGCCTCCCACTCGCAAAGTTTGTACAAAAGAAAAACCTTTTCGGCAAAAAATAATTACTTTTCAGACAGCATCCGCACCCCGTCGGCTAACACAAGGACGATTAACACAAGCCCTAAGTAGCCAAAGATAGAGTATACATTCTTCACAATACTGGAAAATCCAAGCGTCAGCACAGGACAGCTTACCGCAATTAGAACAATAATTGCGGTAAGCTTTTTTATTTTCAGCGTACCGCGCAGCCACTCCAAAACACCGTATCCACACGAAATTGCCGTCGTAAACATAGAAAAGTATAGAACAACGCTGTACAAAACACGAAGCAAATTCCCCCTGCGCGCTACAATCGTCAAAAACGGCATCTCGCCAAGCTCAATTTTCCCATAGTAGAGCGCGACTGCCGCCCAAATCGCGAGCGCAATCACAAACAGCGAGACTCCGCCGGTGACAGACGCACCGACGGCAATCCGTAATCTTGTCACCATCAGGCGCATTTGTGCCAGAATCACAATTGCGGTCAAAAGGTTGTACGAGGCGTAAATCAGTGCCGAAACAATATAATTGTCACACAGCTTTGATAGAATTCCACTTCCAAACACCGCAACGTCGCGGAATACAAACGTGTATACACCAAGCACAAACAGTGATACCGCCATAATCGGCGCAAGAAACGCATTAACCGCCAAAATCCCCTTCAGGTCGAACAAAAACACAACGGAACATGCGAGCAGCATCGCCGCCATACCATAAATTGACTGAATATGGAAGCCGCTGCCGAATAACTCCCCGCTTCCCGCCGCCATTGAGCAAAACGACGCAAACATAAACAGCGTGACGCACAGCTTAATAAATCCGCCGATCCACCGCCCGGCGATACAGCGTAAATATTCGTCAAAGCCGTCTATGCCGTTTCTTTCCGTGCGCAGCAAGACACACAGCGCGCACAGCGTAAACAGGGCGCATACCAGCAGCAGCCCGTACAGGCTCTGTTTCCCGTATACGACAAAATAGCTCAAGATTTCCTGTCCCGACGCAAAGCCCGCCCCAATCACTGTAGCGACGTATGTTCCCGCGATTAACAGTATACTTTTCATTTCCTTCAAAACACCACATCCAGTATAACAAATTTGAAGAAAACGCGGCGCGGCATTTGCCGCAGGAGGCGCAGTGCGCCGACAGCGATTTCTTCTATCGTCACGCCCGCGTGACGTTGCCAAAATCAAAAATTTTGAGACTATTGTATCATGCTTTGTATATAAGTATGGAGACCGGCCCGGAAATATTACAGGCATACACGCACAAAAGGCGGCCGCTGCACATAAAATAGGATTGCATTACTATTCAGCTTTGGAGGTTTTTAACGTGGCTAATCATAGAAATTTTGCAATCATAGGTGGTGATATGCGGCAAATCCGCCTTGCGAACGCGCTGGCCGAGGAGGGCTACTCCGTCTGCGTTTACGGCTTTGACCCCGACGCACCCTATCTGACGCTGATTCCGAAGAACTCACTTGAGGAGGCTTTGGATGGAGCGAATATTGTAATCCTGCCCTTGCCCGCCGTTGCGGATTCCGGATATGTCAGCACGCCATATTACAAAGGAAAAATCGAAGTAAGTACGCTGCTGGAGCGAATGAACAAAAACCAAATCCTGCTCGGCGGTAAAATCGACGACGCGCTAAAAACGCTGATTGATGTACATAATGTTTATGCGATCGACTACTTTATGCGGGAGGAGCTTACTGTTTTAAACGCCATTCCAACCGCCGAGGGCGCAATTTCCATTGCCTTAAACGAAACGGCAACGACACTGTGCGGGAGTAAATGTCTTGTAATCGGCTTCGGAAGAATCGGCAAGGTTTTGTGCAAAATGCTTGACGGCATCGGCGCAAAGGTCTGCGCCGCGGCGCGTAAATATGAGGCGTTCGCATGGATTGACGCATACGGCTATGACAAGTGCCACACGGATGCACTTGAAACTGTAATTCACCAGTATGACATTATCTTTAACACCGTGCCGCATAAGGTTCTAGGGAAAAAAGTTCTAAAAAACATGCGCGACGATGCGCTCGTAATCGACTTAGCCTCCAAGCCCGGCGGCGTAGATTTAAACGCCGCCAAAGAATACGGCGTCAAAACCGTATGGGCGCTCTCGCTGCCGGGGCGCGTTGCGCCAATCAGCGCGGGCGACATCATTAAGCAGACGGTTCTTAACATCTGCGCAGAATTGGGGGTGTAGACAACATGGATTTAGAAGGAAAAACAATTGGCTTTGCGATGACAGGTTCCTTTTGTACCTTTAAAACAGTCGTAGCAGAGCTTGAAAATTTAAAGAAGACCGGCGCAAATATTATTCCAATCATGAGCCAAAACGCATATGGAACAGATACCCGTTTCGGTACGGCGGAATCGTTTGTGCAGGCCCTAACAGATATTACCGGCAATGAAATCATACATACCATCAAAGACGCAGAGCCAATCGGCCCCAAAAAGCTCTTAGACGCGCTCATTATCGCCCCATGTACGGGCAACACGCTCGGCAAGCTGGCAAACGGCATTACTGACACGCCCGTGACCTTAGCAGCAAAAGCGCATCTGCGCAACGAGCGTCCGCTCGTTATTGCTGTTTCGACAAACGACGGACTCGGCGCAAGCGGGCCAAACATTATGTCTCTGCTCAACCGGAAAAACCTTTATTTTGTACCATTCGGGCAAGACGACCCCATTAAGAAAAAAAATTCCCTTGTGGCCCATATGGACCTGATAACGGTAACGACCAAATTCGCTTTAGACGGCGAACAGTTCCAGCCGGTGTTGGTATAAATAATAAAAATCCACCCGCATGGCGGGGGTGTATTTCATTACAAAAAAGCGTTCATCAAAAGATGAACGCTTTTTACACGAGCAAGAGCAATGTTCCTGCTGTAATCAGTACCAAACCAATCCCAGCTTTT
>URQR01000118.1 GCA_900550065.1 uncultured Eubacteriales bacterium
CCGCGCTGTGCGCTCGTCGTATACGCGCCATAAATAGGCTGCATATTCACAGTGGCGACGCCAAATGCGTCCGTACTGCTAAAGCTGCTCAGCGTAGCTTTCTGGTTCAGCGGCTGATCCGCCGTCAGGCCAGGGTTTAAAATTACGGTATTGTGCCCCTCGCCACGGTTACGGTAGTACGCCCACCGGCTCTTTTCCGTGTTGGAGGAATTAAAATAATTAGATAGGTTATAATTGTCCCCGCCAAGGTCGACCGCCCAACGTACGCCCTGCGATTCATAGATAAAGTTGCCTGCGTCGATTTGTCCGTGATTAATTCCATTTAGTCCGCCGTGCAGACCCGCATAGGCGCTGTGCGGCGCAAAATAGCTGCTACGGAAGGTCGCTACTTCAATATCACGGAATTTAAAGTCCGTATCAAGCCCGGAAACGCCGCTGATCACCGACGGGTCAAACCAGAGAATGTCCTTGACCTCCGGCTTAAAGCCCTGCTGCGTAATTTGATAGTATCGATAGCTCGCAATTGTAGAGTCGCTAAACTGCGTACCTAAGAAAAAGAGCTCCGGCGCACCAATCTTCGACTCGCCCGCGTCGTGCAGGTTAAACGTATTTGCCAGCCCCGTCATACCAATCGGGAAATAGCCCGTTTTACTGATTCCCGGCGTATTTAAATAGCCGTAATCGCTCCCTGTCGCCGACAGCAGAGTGGAAAAATACATCGTCATATACTGAACGGTATAGTGCCAGTACCCCGGCCCTTCATACCATGCACCGTCCGGCGCGAAGTGCGCAAGGCACTTTTCCGCCCGGCGCAGCCCAGTCTCCAGCAGGCCGGCACACAGCGTCTCATACGCCGCCTCGTCGCCGATTGCAAGCGCACCCATAGCAACGCCACCGTTGCACACCATACTCCAGTTATTGTCAGTCGTCGCCCACCAGTCGGATACGCCGACGCCGTTGTACGCGTCCCGCGCCTCGTTTAGCCCGTACGACACCATTTTAGACCGAATCAACTCCGCCTGTTCGCTCGTCCAATAATCGTAGAGCCAGTCATACGCAATGGCAAAGCCGCCGATGATGGCTGAAGTGTCAAGAAAATGCTTCGGATTCCAATCGGGCCATGAAGCAGCATTCTGTATCTCGTCGTAGACGCGCTGTGCATACTTTTCCTCCCCGTCAATGCAATAAGCAAAGGCGCAGGTCATAATATTAGCCTGTACCGTGTTTGCACTCGACAGCCGCAGCTCGTCCGCGTCCTCATAGGACGGGTACGTTGTGCTCGCCGCCAGCGTATCCGCCGATGCCTTCACGCGCGTATACCAAGCCGAAAGCGTTGGGTCTGTTTTACATGCTGTCTTTAAGTAATTCATCCGCTCTGCATCAACCAAAATACGCGGATGCGCCTGATTCGGGTTCGTCTGCTTTAAGTTTGCGATAAGCTCCTCACCGAGCGGGCGCGCATAGCTTCCTTTTTCGTAAGACATAACGATGCTGACCGACACAGTGCACGCTAAATCGTTATAAAGCCGTAGCCGCAGCGTATCGCCTGCCTCGAGCTGCGTAATCGTGATTGGGACGCTGACCGGCGCTATCTGCTGGGGTGCAAGCTGTGTCAGACTCCCCTTTGCAGACTGTAATAAAACATCTCCCCTGTACAATTCCGCTTTCATAACAACGGACTGCGCCTGATCGGTCACATTGCGGACCTGCGCTCCAGCCGTTAGCTCGCCCGGATATAAATCCGTGATTGGGCGGCTGATTGTACCAATTTGTTTTGTAAGCGTATACCCTGTTACAATAAACCGCGCGTCAGCCGCGAAATCCGACTGCATAGATATATCGTCAAGCAGCATCTTAACCGTATTGCCCGCCGTCTTGCCGACATATAGCTGGTACCGAAGGCTCGCTTTCGCAAAATTGTAACCCTCTAACTTACTGCTGATACTGCGGATATTTTCCGCCCGCGCTTTTTGCACGCCGTCCCGGTAGGCCGTTACCGTCTGGTTGGCAATATCCATAACAATTTGTATCGTCATCCATTGTTCTGTGTCCACCGTTTCTGTCACAGCTGCGGCCTGCATGTCCGTCAAATACTTTACCTGTGTGTTAGAAATAGAAAACAGATTTAAACTGCCTAGGCCAGCATTGGCGTTTGTATCCCGCAGGATTAGGTTCATACTGCCCTGATTTTTGTTTTCCATTTTGATACGGAAGGATAAAATCGTTTTACCCGAAAAATCGTAGGCGCTGCTTTGGATGTAAGAATCATTTGTCGTTTGAGACGCGCCGGCATAGCTCAGGCTTGCTTTGAATACTTGATTCGTACCCTCTGTTACGACCTCCATACTGCACCCTTCTTTGCTCACCACGCTCCACGGCGAACCGCTGCCGCCAAACGGCCCGGGCGCATAGGCCTCAAAGTCCTCTTGCAGCTGAATTGCCTCCGCCGCAAGGACAGGCGCCGCCACCTGTGGTACCAGCATTGTAGCAAGCATCACCGCCACAAGCAGCCAAGATACTTTTTTCATCATAATTCCTCCTTTTATTGTTTGTATGTATTGTATTTATTGTTATTTTTAACATTTTCAGGAACAGTATAACAAATAACACTGTTAAATACAACCAATTTATACATTTTTTTAAATTAATTCATCGACAATTTTTTCACTTCCCATTCGTCTATCCGCAATAAAAAAAGCAGGGCGTTTGCCCTGCTTTGCATAATTAATTTATTTTGTCGTACTGCCGAAGCCGCCGTTGCGTATCGCCGTCACCTCGTCGTCGTACGTAACGCCATATTCGACGAAAATCCCCTGCATAAAGCCCTCCCCTTGCTTGATAGAGAGCGTTTTTCCCTCGTTTGAGTCGTTCGTGATTTTCGCAAAAATATGGCCTTCGTTGTCAGAATGATAGTAATCGCTGTCAATGATTCCGACCGTGTTATTCATCTGCAGCCGGAACTTAAAGCCCAAGCCGCTGCGCGGGTAGAGTTTTAAAACCCATCCCTCGTCAATTTTTACGCGGATTCCCGTTGCAAGCTTAATTGTCTCGCCCGGTGCAAGCGTAAAGTCGATGGGCGAAAAGAAGTCGTAACCCGCGGAACCGGTCGTCGCGCGCTTTGGAAGCTGAATCGACTCATACACCTCTGCTGCGTTATGCCCCTCAAAGTCCGCCAAAAACTGTTCTTTGCTCACTTTATAAAACTGTGCAACCTGTTTCATCCTTTTTCTCCTTCTCTAATTGCAATATAGCACAATTTCGCCAATCGCGCGCGTTTTCTGTACGTCAATCACCTTTTGGTTCGCGCTTCCGCGCCAATGCAGCTTTGTGTCTTTTTGCGTTTCAATAAATTTTCCGTCGACAAGCACGTCCACCTTGTCCATAAACGGCAGACTGCTCACCTCACTATAGTCATAGCCGGTATATACCCAAACCGTCTTGTTCGGAAATTTTTCCTTTATCTCATAAATGAGCGCGCCGACCTCGTCCCGGTTTTTTTGATGCAAAGGGTCGCCGCCGGAAAACGTCACGCCCGATATGTACGGCTTTGCAAGCTCGCCGAACAATTCCTCCTTTGCCGCTGCGTCAAACGGCAGTCCATCGTCGATGTCCCACGTCACCGGATTGTGGCACCCCGGACAGTGGTGCTCACAGCCCGCGACCCAAAGCACCGCGCGCAGCCCGCTGCCGTTTTTCATATCGTCTTTCGTTATGTCATGATACCGCATTACATGCTCTTCCTTTCGCTGATTTCCGCCATTTTCGCCGCGTTCAGGCGCGTGTCGCCCTTGACGCGCGAATAGGATAAATATCCGTTCATCCGGTCAATTTTTGTCAGATTGCTGCTCCCGCATTTCGGACATACATCCATCTCCAGCTCCTGATGGCCACAGTCGTCGCAGTAGGCCAAAGACAAATTGACCCCCTCATAGAAGCCCATATCCATCGCGCGGTGAATCAGCGTTTTAACCGCTTCTGTATTATAGTCAATCGGATACTTTACATATTGAATTTTACCGCCGTTTAACAAATCCCAAAACCGTTTTTCAAGGTCTTGCTTCTGGATTGGCGTAATATCCTCCGCGACATGACAGTGGAAGCTGTTCGACACGTATTCGCGGTCTGACACGTTTTCAATAATACCATATTTTTTGCGGAACTGTGTTACCTGCAAGCCGCACAGACTCTCCGCCGGCGTGCCATAAATTGCATACAGTCTGCCGTCCGCCTTTTTATATTCGTTAATCTTCTGATTAATATGCTCCATGACTTCAATTGCAAACTGACCGTCCTCTGCAATCGACTTCTTATTGTGCAACTGCTGCAACTCATTGAGCGCCGTAATCCCAAAGGATGCCGTCGCCGCGTCAAGCAGCGGCTTAATCTTATCGTGAATACCGAGGTGGCCGCCGTAAAACCCGCCTTCGCAGTACGCGAGCGGATTCGTCGACGCCCGCATTTCGCCGAGATAGTCATACGTCCGTAAATGAAGCTGACGAATCAGCTCCAAATAATAGTCGAGCACCTCGAAAAAGGGCTTGCTGTCCATCTTCGCCTTCATGTAAATCATCGGCAGATGCAGGCTGACCGCACCGATATTGAACCGTCCAATGAACACGGGCACATCGTTCTCATCCGCCGGCTCAAGGCCGCCGCGCTCGTACCACGGCGACAAAAACGCCCGGCACCCCATGGGGCTGATGACCTTGCCATATTTTTTATACATCGACGCAACATACCCCTCACCCGTCAGACTGAGCCAGTCGGGGTACATCGTCTTTGCGCTGCACGCAACGCCTGCCTCGAACACATCCTCAAGCTCGCCGCCCGGCCCGTGCAGCTTTTCGTCATACAAAAACACAATTTTCGGGAACAGTACCGGCTTTTTGCACTCTTTTTTGCCCTGACCGCCCGCATGTACCTTTAAAATCGACTTTGCAGCAAGCTTTGCAAACCGCTCTTTCCCCAAGCCGAGCGTCACCGTAATAAACGGGTAGTCGCCGCGGCTCGACGCAACGGTGTTGAATTTGTACTCCCATCCCTGAAACCCCTGCTCAAAGTCGGTCGTCACATCCAAGGTCGCCTCTCGCTCCGCCGCTTCCTCGCTCAGGCCCATACCGATATAGCGCGCATACTGCGCCTGATACGTCTTTTCCGCGTATGGCTCCAATATCTCATCGACCTGCGGTACAGTAAATCCGCCGTACTGCTGACTCGCCGCCGACAAAACAATATCGCCGATGACATCGAACGCCACATCGAGCGTTTTCGGCTCGTTGTACCACAGATTCCCCATCTCAAATCCGCCCGCAAGCACACTCTTTACGTCAAACAGACAGCAGTTCATCGTGTCGCGCCGCGCGGACATATCGTGTACATAAATATAGCCGTCCCGGCACGCCTGCAGCTCCTCTGTCGTCAGGAAAAACTTCTGATATAACTCTTTATTGAGCTGGTTAAAAATAAGCGAACGCTTCGTCGAGACGAGCGCGCTGTCCGAATTAGAGTTTTCCTTATCACCGATATACATAATCGACTGGCTCTTTTTGTACACCTCGTCGAGCATATGTACAAAATCCTGCTTATAATTGCGGTAGTCGCGGTAGCTTTTCGCAACGATGGGATTTACTTCTTCAAGCGCGCTCTCCACGATATTGTGCATCTCGCTGATATGCACCTCCGGCTTATTCATCTCCTGCACGCGCCTCGTCACAAACTCACAGATAAACTGAAGGTCCTCTTCAGTAAATTTTACAAGTGCGCGGTACGCCGATTTATTCACTGCTACGACAACCTTCTGCACATTAAAATTTTCTTTTGTGTTATCCTTTTTGATTACCTTACTGTTTTATAATTCTATCAAACTTTCATTAATATATTTATATTTGAAATTTTGTTTGATTCCCTTACTGATTTACAAAGCTCTCAAACCTCAAATTATGTTCTCACCGAGCTTTGCTGTCAGCCTTATTTTATTATTAAACACCTGTCCCTGTCAATAATATACGTTTTCTCCCCCTCCAAATTGCTCTGTTCCCGATTCTCTATCAACAAAAGCTGTAGTTTGCAATAGAAAGCCATCTGATACACTTCCTTTAACTGCTCCTCAGACAAATACGTTTTCAAATTGACTATACACAAAATACGGATTTCCAGAAGTCCTGAAAGAATTTTCATATAAGAGAGCAGTTTTTCCAGTATCCCCTCCCCCTCTGTTTGAAATCCCACCTGATAAATCTTAAAAATATCCTCCCAGGAAAATTCCAGATTATATTTTATCTCTCCGTAAAGAGAATTAAGTTGTAACTGACTTAACACGTTTATGATATCCGTATTAATTTCCGTTTTCTTTTGGAACATTTCATTTGCCTCTAACGCCCATTCCTTATACAACTTCTGTAAAATTTTTCGATTGTTAAAATCCAGCGAAAAAGGGTCAACAACAATTTCCATTACCTTTTCTGACGAATAGTTTTTTTCTCCCTCATACAAAATAAACTGCGATTCCTCTCCTGCCAGCAAATCCTGTATTGCCGCTGAAAACGTTCCCGGTTCTTCCATTATC
>URQR01000119.1 GCA_900550065.1 uncultured Eubacteriales bacterium
ATTCTCGCCGTGCTACAGCGGACGCAAACCCCGGCGGCGTTTTTTATCACGGGGGACTACCTAAAAAACGAGAGCGAACTTGTAGCGCGCATGGTCAATGAGGGCCATATTGTCGGCAACCACACGCAGAACCACCCCTCTATGCCGGGCGTATCGGATATCAAGTCGCTCGCGAAAGAAATTACAGAGCTTGACGACAGCTTTTTTGCCCTGACGGGCCAGCATATGCGCTATCTGCGCCCACCAAAGGGAGAATTTAGCGAAAAATCGCTTGCTGTCAGCAAGGATTTAGGCTATCGCAGCGTGTTTTGGAGCTTTGCGTATGCCGATTGGGAAAAGGATAAGACCAATGGAGCACAGTACGCGTATGACCACGTTATGCCGTATTTGCACGACGGCGCAATCATTTTACTGCACGCCGTATCGAAGGACAATGCGGATGCGCTGGAAAAAATTATTACGGATGCAAAGGCGGCTGGATATACGTTTAAGAGCTTGGACGAATTATAAGACAGCAAAAACCGACCGGGGTGTTGCCCCGGCCGGTTTTGTATTTTAATATAAGAATATCATGGCTCAAAATCTTCGATTTCGAGACTATTTTAACATCTCGCTGAAGTTGACAACCTGTTCGTTATAAAGAAACAAAACGTCTTTTCCGTCAAAATCTACATAGTCGCCTAAAATCTGGCTGAAAATATAACGGATATCGACGAGCGTAATTGTTTTATAATTTTCCACGAGCAGCGGAGCAAGACTGCATGCGAACGAATCACGGAAGATGACAAGGCCTTTGTCGGTCGCCGCGTTTTCGTTCGTAATCGTCGTCAGCGGGGTAGGACCGGAAAGAAACATGTCATAAGGGGAGTCGCCCGACAGCTTGTCAAGGTCATAGACCTGATGAAACTCCTTATTTTCTTCATTGTTGACAACCGCATTGTCAATCGCGTCGTTCGTTAGATAGGTGAGCTGCTCGGAGGGAAAGTTCTCCTTCTTATAACCGTGCTGTCCGATAAAGTTTTCTACCGTATTGGCTTTGTTCTTTGAAATGTCAATCTGAAATCCTAACTGCGCGCCGAGGCGGTCAACAACTTCTTGCAGGTTTTCCTGCCGCCAGTGCGGGTCTGTTTTGTAGTAGTCCTCTAAGCTGAGCGCATCAAACAGGTCAATGTATGTAGCGCTCTTAATATTCTCCGAAAGGAGCGAGCGCATCGTGTTATAGTCAAACGGCGTTTCAACGCGGTCATTGACAAAATAGCTCTTGCTCGGTATTACAGAATAGTAAACGCCCGTACTGTTTTTAAGATACGTTTGTGTAAGTGTTTCTACCTTGTTTGCAAAGTTAACGACGGAATTTGGGCGCAGCTCGCCGATATAGTCCATATAATATCCGTCTGTGTACATCAGCTTGTTTTCGTCCGGTGCTAAAGGCGGCTTTTTTTCCGACAAATCGAGCGCAAGAAAGCTTGCGGCGATCTCCTTTGGCGCGAACGCGTCAACGACGAGAAGAATCAAGTTGCCCTGATTTTCTACAATAACCTCGTCGCGTTCAACGCCGACGCAAATCCACTTGCGCGGGTTGACAGACGTGCGGATTTGTTCCTTGAGCGCGGCGATGTCGACGCCGTCTTTTGCCCGGACTAAGCAGACAGAATGCGCCTGCGAGCCAATCATAGATTCAGAAGCGAGCGCCTCCTCGATTCCTTCCAGACTTTTAAGCCCCAAAAAGTATTCCGCACTCTCGTCCGTGATCTGTGTATACATGGTTTTGGGCATCTGTGTGTCAACGCCCTCATAAACCTTGTCCATAATACCTTCGAGCGAATTGATGTCGTGTACAATGTCTAGTCCGTCAAGTATCTTTACACTTTCCGCGCGCGTGATAGGATTGAGCGGACGTATGGTATTATCCTCGTAGCCTTTTACATAGCCGTTTTCTACAAAGCCTGCTACGAACTCGCGCGCATAGTCGGATATTTCGCCGCTGTCGGCGAAGCTGTCGATTACCGCCATGTCAAAGCCTTTGACATAAAAGGCTCTTCCAATCATGGTCATCGCGTCCTGCCGCGTGATGTTTTCGTTCGGATAGAAGGCGTCGGCCTGCGCCAAAACCTCCAGAGAGAGAAGCTTCATTACATTGCCGTAAAACCAGTCGTCTGCGCTTACGTCGGAAAACTGATGTGTGCTGCTTTCTTCGTCGCTGCTTTTGGGCAGTACGTTGGAAAGAATCGTTGCAAATTCAGCACGCGTTACATTGTTGTCCGGGCGGAATGTTCCGTCCTCATACCCGTTTATCTTGCCCGCGCCGAGCCATTTGGAAATAATTCCTTCCGCCCAGTGCCCGCCGATGTCCGATGTTGCAAACGCCGGCATAGCAGACCCGATCAGCGTCAGGGTAAACACCGCGGCAGTAAAAAAGGATAAAATTCGTTTTTTCGTCATATGTACAGTCTCCTTTTCGATTCATTACGTTACTATAGACGCATGAATCTTATAAAAAGTTCCATTTTTTCAGTGTGAAAAATATGGCGAATTTTGTTGACTTATATAAAAAAAGTTATATAATTTAACTGGACTGACAAAGCTGTATCAATCAGAATTTATTTTAGAAGGGAACACTTTTTATGGACATTACAAAAATAGACCCAAATTTTAAGCTGCAAACCTGCGCGGGACGGGAAAATGTTGCGTTTTACGACGTGCGCCAATCTCCGTTTGCTATATATGGGTTGTATCGGAGCCGGACAGAAACATGTTTTAAGCGGATGCCGGACGATGTGGCAAAAAGTGTGAGCGATGGGGTTGCGAGCTTATATACGAATACGGCAGGCGGCAGGGTACGCTTTCAAACCGATTCGCCGTTTCTTGCCATAAAGGCCCAGATGCCGGATGTCTGTCGGTGGTTTTCCCACATGTCCCTGCTGGGCAGCAGCGGATTTGATGTATATGAGTATCAAGACGGAGTATACACTTTTATAAATTCGCTCAGGCCGCCTGTCGATATGACGGACGGATTTGAAGGATTCATTGAGCTTGGGGCGCAGAAGCTGCGTGACATTACGATTCACTTTCCGTCATATAATAACGTTACGAACCTTTTTGTTGGTCTGGACAAGGACGCAAAGCTGCAAGAGGGAGAACGCTACCGGCCCATTGCTCCGATTGTATACTACGGCTCGTCTATTACGCAGGGCGGCTGTGCGTCGCGGCCGGGGAATAGCTACCAAAATTTTATATTGCGTAAAAATCACATTGACTATATCAACCTCGGATTTTCGGGCAACTGTAAAGCGGAGCAGAAAATGGCGCGGTATATTGCCGGTATGGACATGTCGGTATTTGTCTGCGACTATGATCATAATGCGCCGAATGCCGACCACCTGCGTAAGACGCATGCGCCGTTTTTCCACACCTTCCGGCAGGCGCAGCCCGATACGCCGGTGATTTTTGTGTCGCGGCCGGATTTTAAAGGCTCGGCGGAGGATATCGCTCGCCGTAATATTGTAAAGGCTACATTTCAAAACGCAAAAGAGCACGGCGACAAAAACGTGTATTATATAGATGGAGAAAAGCTTTTTGAGGGGGAGGAGCGCGGCTGCTGCACAGTAGACGGATGCCACCCGAACGATATTGGATTTTACCGCATGGCTGCTGTGATTGGCGCAAAAATAGAGGAAGCGCTTGCGTAGAAATGTGGTCAATCAGTAATGATACTGTTTCCTTCTGCAATAATAAACGATATATGTGATTGTGTTTTTCCATACTATTTCGACAAAATTTTTAAAACTTTTTGCTTCACATATGAGTCTAATAAATGAAAATAAAAATTGAGAAAGAAGGGGTTTCATTTGGACAGGGAGGCTTTTATAAAAAAAAGAATGATCCGCCGCCGCAAAAGGAGAGTCCGTGACATAGCGGCATTGACACTATTAATGGCGACGTCTGTACTTCTATTTGTGGCTTTTCATTTGATTGGCGGCGCGACGGAGGAACAAACCCCTGTGACAATTCAACCGACAGAGCAGGCCACCGAAGAAGAACTACAGCAATATGAGCCAGTTGTCCAGCAGCAGGCACAAAAACCTGAGGAACCCAAAACTATCAAAGAGCAAAAAGATTTTAGCAATTCGGTTTTTATCGGAGATTCTATGGCGGAAGGATTTATGCTTTTTTCCGGGATAAAAGACGCCACGTTTTATTATGAACGCGGATTGCGGCTTGATGCGGTAGCTACGGATCGGGTCGCTGACACGCCAAATGGGAAAACGACCATTTTAGAGGCCTTACGGCAAAAACCATATAACCGGGTGGTTTTAATTCTGGGTCTCAACGAACTTGGATGGGATAACGCAGATGTATTTGAACAGCGTTATAAAAATTTAGTAGACTTAATTCGCCAAGCCCAGCCGGAGGCTGAAATTTATTTACAGGCGATTCTGCCGGTTACGCAGGAACGTTCTTCGTCCGACCGGGTGTTTAATAATGCCGACATCGCACAGTATAATGATAGAATTGCGCGGGTGGCAGAAGAAAAAGGTGTACATTACTTGGATGTATCGCCTGTTATGACGGACAGCAGCGGTGCGTTACACCCCGAAGCCTCTACGGATGGAATTCATTTAAATAAGAAATATTGCGTGAAATGGCTGGAATACATTACAGAAAAAATATAGGGGAGACGGAGTATGAGGGACAAAAAATTGTATGGGAGAATGTGTTTGGTTTGTGTGGTTTTAATTGCAGCAATATTGAGTCTGTATGGTTGCAGCAGTAAAGTGGATAGCGTACCGGACGCTGATACGTTGGCGCTGCGGCTGTTAGAGGAAGAACGCTTCACGGAGGAGCTGCAGCCAATTGATACGGAAGCTGCGCTTTCGCTATATGGGTTGAGCAAGGCCGACATATCCAATAGCGCGGTATATATGGGGACAGGCGCAACAGCGGAGGAGACAGCAGTTTTTGAGGCAGTGGACCAAGACGCGGCCCAGCGTGTGCGCAAGGCTGTAGAAGCGTACATTGCCGCGAAAAAGGACAGCTTTGAACGCTATATTCCAAAAGAAGTCCCTAAGATAGAACACGCTGTCATTGCGCAGCGCGGCCATGTAATTGTAGTGTGTGTATCGGCCGAAAACGGAACGCGCGCAAGGGCGGTTTGTAAAGAATATGGATTGGAGTAATACCGCTTTTAAATTGGCGGTTCAAACCTCTATTTCAATTGAATCATTATTAGGCAAAACAAATTAAATAGAAACGTACATGATTTAACCGGCAGCGGGAACAATAGTCTCAAAATCTACGATTTTGAGCCATTATAGAAAGGAATTGTCTTCGCTATGCCGAATCATTTAATTTCAGAAAAATCACCGTATCTATTACAGCACGCCAACAACCCTGTAAATTGGTACCCGTGGGGGCCGGAGGCGTTTGCAAAAGCTGCGAAAGAGGATAAGCCGATTTTTTTAAGCATTGGGTATTCGACCTGCCACTGGTGTCATGTGATGGAGCGGGAATCCTTTGAGGATGTGGATGTAGCGGATATTTTGAATCAATATTTTATCGCAGTCAAGGTTGACCGGGAGGAGCGGCCTGATATAGACGCGGTATATATGAACGTCTGTCAGGCTATGACCGGACAGGGCGGCTGGCCGCTAACCGTTTTGATGACGCCGCAGCAGGAGCCCTTTTTCGCCGGCACTTATTTTCCGAAAAATTCGCATGCCGGAATGCCCGGGCTAATTGAAATTCTCGGTCAAACGAATCGGCTTTGGCGGACAGAAAAGGATGCGCTAATCCAAGCAGGAAATGAAATTGTCCGCGCGTTATCACATACTGAGACCGCGCCAGCCGGGGAAATATCGAAAGAATTGCCGAAGAAGGCCGTAAAGCAGTTAAAAAACAGCTTTGATTCTAAAAACGGCGGCTTTGGCGGCGCGCCTAAGTTTCCGTCGCCGCATAATCTAATTTTTTTGCTTGAATACGCCAAAGAGGAGCACAGCCCGCTCGCTTTACAGATGGCGGAAAAAACGCTGGAGAAGATGTACCGCGGCGGAATTTTCGACCATATCGGCGGCGGGTTTTCCCGGTATTCGACCGATGCTTTCTGGCTCGTGCCGCACTTTGAAAAAATGCTCTACGATAATGCTTTGCTTTCCTACGCTTACGCGCGAGCGCATGAGATAACAGGCAAGAAATTTTACAGCCAAGCTGCCGAACGGACGATTTCCTATGTCCTGCGGGAGCTGACGGACGAGAGGGGCGGTTTTTATTGCGGACAGGACGCGGACAGCGACGGCGTAGAGGGCCAGTATTATGTGTTTATGCCACAGGAAATCCATCAGGTTTTAGCGCCGCAGGAGGCGGACAGGTTCTGTGTGGATTACGATATCGGCTCAAATCATTTTGAGGGGAAAAGTATTCCTAATCTATTGCATACAGAACAAACCCCACAGACCAGCCGACAGACTTTGGAACGGTTGTATCTGTATCGCTTGCACCGGACGCGGCTTCATAAAGACGATAAAATCTTAACGGCGTGGAACG
>URQR01000120.1 GCA_900550065.1 uncultured Eubacteriales bacterium
CAAGTTATCTATAACAAGGGCGCTGACTTTGAAAAGGATATGGCGGGCGATACGTTTGCCGCCAAAGAGTGGCGCCAGCATCCGGGCTATTACGGCGGCACATTTTTAGACGGCGGTATTCACGATATCGCGCTGCTGCGCTATCTGTTCGGCGACGTGGAAAACGTCTATGCCCTCGGGCGGGCACAGCAGGAGGAATACTGCCCCTATTTGGCAATCAGCACGATGCTCAAATTCAAAAACAATGTGATGTGTCACTACTCGTACTTTTCGCAGGGGGCGGAGCTGCAAAAACCGCCGGTTGGTTTTCGCATGTTCGGCACCTGCGGCGATGTCTACATGCAGAGCACTGAATGCGGTATAATCAACATTAATTATAAGGACGGGCGGCGCGACACGGTCAATTTTACGCCCGCGATGGGCTACTATAACGAGCTGCTCGACTACTACAACGGCTCTGTCATATCGACGCCGGAAAAGGAGCTCGGCGACATCACGCTCATCTTTGATATTTTAAAATCTATCGAAGACGGCACATGTAAAGACTGTACAATTAAATAAAAAAGCTCCGGCAAGCTGCCGGAGCTTTTTTTACTCAATCACAAGGTTTTCAATCCAATAGTTCGCCGCGGCGTCGGCGCGCACGAGCACCATGTAGCCCAGCGCGTCGGGGCGGCCGGCGGATTCGCGGAAGGAAAAGTCCTTCGCAATGCAGACAGCCTCCCCCGCTTCGGGGTACAGCGGCATTATATATGCGCTGTATGTGTTTGCCGCCACATCAATTTCAAACGTCACATGGTATTGATAGTTCGGTGCAACAATTATCTCAGAGTTTTTATAGCCCGCTCCGTCCATTGCGTTAAAAGTCATCGACTTCATTTGCAATAGTACATTCATCTTTGTATACGTCAAATCATCCGTCTTCTCTTCTACAAATGCGATGACGCCGTCGAACGAGTCGAGCACATCCGTATCAAGGTGTAGGTCGAACGCTGCCTTTAGCTTATTTCGATGTGCTCCGCCCAAATCGACAAATGCTTCCGGCTGAACAACTCCTTCAACCGTTACGCCGGACAGCGTGCCCTCCGGCGCATGTGCAATTCCATCCTTTGGTGCAGCTAACGGTAAATCTACAGCAGAAAACGGGTCGGACAGCGTCGTGTCGCCGCCGGCAAAGCACAGTACCTTGCGCCAGATTTCTTTATCCATCGCATAGCCTTTCGGCACAAAGGTACTCTCGTATTCGTCGCCTGTGCTCGCGCCCTTTTGGTAGGAGTGATACCCCTGCTCTAACTTAAAAATCAAATCCTCATTGCCGACATACATCATCTGGCTGATAGCGTCCTGCTCCTCGTTTTTCGTCCTGTCCCATATACCGAACAATACAAGGTTCGTCACATACGGGAACAGCGTCACTTGGCTCGCATGTCCGTAGCTCGCGCTGCTGCGCAGGCCGCCCGCGTCGCCGGACACGAACTCATACATCATCCCGTACATCCCTTCGTACGGCGACGGCTTGCCGGATACAATGTACGCGTACGCATCTGTGCCGGGCGTTCCAACGCTGCTGACAACCGTTGCGTCATACGTCGCCTTAATATGTACCTGTGCAATTTTTCCCAGCTCGTCAAGCCCAAATCCATTGTATGTAAACGGAATTTTCACACCCGCACCCGTTCCTGCCTCGCCGCCGCCATATTCTTCCGTAAGCCGGGCCGGGCCGCCGTTTTCCATTAAATCCTTCCCGGCTACAGACCACGAAGCCATGATATTCGTAAAGCTGAATTCTTCAAATTTTTTCATATATACATCGTAGTCAAACGCTGCAAAGATTTCGTTGAGCGCTTCTGCGCCGCCAAAGTAAAGACAAGCGTTCCCCACAACGGGAATATAGGTGTTATTATAGTTCGGGATACACCCATTATTAAAGTTACCCGTCACGTCAAAGCCCGTCTTGTAGTCGTTTGCATCATTATAGCTCCAGTTCCCCGTAATCGCAAGGCCGCGCATAAGCCAGTCGAGCTTTTCAATCTCCGTCTCCGTCAATGCGTCCCAAATCGCTGGCGTATACTTCGCCAAAAGCAAAACGCTCGACACCTCGCTGTGCGCCAGATACGGCCCGCTGCAGCAAAACGGCTCATTCCCGCCGGAGATCAGCGCCCGAAGCTGTTCAAGTACGCGCTCTACGCCCGTTTTTCCCGTTTTAGAATGTACCGCATCCACACCAAGATACTCCGCCAGCGTCAAAAAGTACATCGCCTTTGACGCTTTTTGCTCCAAATTACCCCAGCCGACATTCGAGCTGTTTCTGCCACTCGTAAACTGAATCAGCGGCGTATCAATCGCTTCGTCGACAATCGACTGCGTAAAGCGCGGCGACTGGTTGTAACGTGAATCAATTTCGCCATAGCGCAGCAGGCTCAGCATTCCATCCACCACACGGCTGTCCGCAACAGCGTCAAGCTTTTTGTCCTGCTCGGTAATCAAAATCAGCCCCCTATCGTCCCAAAACACATTCTTGCCAAGCGCCTCCGCAACTGCACGCAGCGGCAGCATCGTTCTGTCATACATCGTCTGCGCAGCTACATCAAGCTGCACCGCAGTGTCGCCGATATACATCGTATCGGAACCGATTACAAGCGTAATTGTGTCCGCCCCGGACTGCACTGTTGCCGTCTGTGTCATTTCGTCCCAGCCAACCTGTGCGCCGAAGCCCTCTGCAATAAAGCGAACCGGCACGAGTGTCCGGTCGTCGATGACAACCGGCGTTACTGCCTCGTTCTGTCCATCAACTTTTGTGAGCCTGCCGTCTGCATATGCGTCAGGATGGTCTACATAGAGCGCGACACCGTTCCCAAACAGTTCCTGTACCGGCGTTGGAGAAGATGTATGCAGCGGCTTTCCGGCAGAAATTGTTCCGCCGCCCTCCGGCTGCGCACCGTTTAGCGCGCGCGGCTCTGTCCCTTCATAAATGCGGAAATTGTCAAACGACAATCCCGCGCCAACATCGCCCGTCCCCATGTATATGCGCAGTACCGCCATTGAGCCCTTTGCCGCACCGCCATAAGTAGCGCCCGAAAGCATCTTTTTCCCACTTACGTACACATCGCAAGTATTATTTGCTACGTCAAACGCTAACGATACGTCCGTCCATTCGCCCTTTTTAAGCTTGCCAACACTTTGTCCCGCAACAGTTAACTCGCCGGACGCGCCAATCGTCAATACGCCGCTGTTGCCGCCAGCTTTGTCTTTATACTGAATGTTCGAGCTTTTCAATACCCCGTCATAGGATAGCGAGACATCTGCAACAATTCGCACCGCATCCGTGGAAAAGCTCACGTCGTAAAAACAGTCGTCCGTTCCCGGCTCCGTTTTTGTCATTTTTATGTACTGGTTGCCGTCCTCTTGTGCGGCAACCTCTATTTTATTCGTTTTTGGTACAGCTTTACCAACTGTATCGCTCTCTTTCGCACCGGCCTCATTATAGTCGCGGTTATAAAATACCGTATCCCCTACTGGAGCGGTCGGGCCTGCGCTCGGCTTTGGGCTTGCCGCCGCGCCGCCCGCCGGTAATTTTGTATAGGCCGGGTTGTTTTTCAGCGTAATCGTGTCAAAATGCAGCTCAAATTTTGACAAATCGTTTGTCATGCTCCAGCCCGTCGCGCTGATTCGCAAATAGTCAATGTCGTCATAGCCGCGCGGCGTGCGCGACACCGTCAACTTTCCAATATCGACCGACACCTCCTGCCACCCGCGCTGAAGCGTCAGCTTGTCGCCATAATAGTCGCTGCCGTCCGTCGCCGTGTTTTCGCTGCTAAACATCAGATATACCATACAGTTCTCCGCCGCATGTACCCAGAAGTGCAGCTCCGTGTAAGGCGTTATGTCCTTCGGTATACTCAGCCGGATACTTTCCGCGTCTGTTCCCCTCCACATCGCCGAATACTTACCTTCATGCACGATTGCTGTATCCGCCGTAAGCGGCGTCACGGCCGTAATTTTGCTTTTGCTTGAGCAGTCCAACACTGTCTCGCTTCCCTTTTCCGCGAAAACCGGTATACCAAGACATCCAAAAAGCATTGTAATTGTAAGCAAACACGCCGCCAGCCTTTTCCTCTCCCGTTTCATAAAACCGCCCCCTATTTTTGTTCTTATGCACCGCTAAAATAGATTTATTCTATTTTGATTATACTAATAAAGCGACGTTGTGTCTATCTGCTTTGTTTCAAAAAATTGCTCTATTGTCACAAAAATAGGGAATATTACTGTTGATTTCTTCTATTTCTTTATTTATAATAAAAGTATACTAAAATGGGTGGATGTGAAATTCCATGCTCTTAAAGAAGGCATTGTCGGTCAGCAGTATGCCGAACCCGCAGTGCGGTTTTCATTGTATGGTGAATGGAAACACACTGCACACAAGGCTACATACACATGACTGTTATGAGTGTAACATCATGTTAGAGGGCTGTGTTAAAAATAATTCAGAGGGGCTGGAAACGGTCCTAACGAAAGGTGAAGCAATTTTTTTAGCGCCCGGCGAGGCGCACCAAATGGCAGCAGTATCTGACACCGTGCCGAAAATTCTTACTCTGATGGCCATGCCCGCCGAGTTTGAAGACTTTATAGCTTTGTTCGGCAGCTCTGTCACACAGGCGTTTTGTGCCAAAACGCATAAAATAGCCCTGTCTGCGGAGGAAGCAGCGCAGCTTGATGTTGATTTTCAAAAATTATATTTTTTAGAAGAGGATAAAAAAACGCCGCTCATAAAAGTCATGTTTTGCCAGATGCTGTGTGCCTTGAGCAGGCGATTGTACACAACGGCCCCGGACGGGAAGCACAAAAAACTTGCAGAGGCTTTACGGCAAATGTCCGCGCAAGAAAACATGGCGCAGGGGGTCGGTGCGCTCATACGTCTATCCGGTCTAAGCCGCGGCCACTTATATCGGCTGATGCGCGAGGAATACCATACGACACCCCTTGCCTATGTCACACAGCTGCGGATGAATTACGCCTCCAACCTGCTCCTCTACTCCGACCATGACATTCTCACGGTAGCAATGGAGGTTGGCTATTTTAGTATTAGTCATTTTATATCACAGTTTAAAAAATGCTTTGGCATGCCGCCGAAGCAGTACAGAATAAAAAACAGACCGGATTTTTAATAAAAAAACGATACAGGCCGGATAACGGCCTGTATCGTTCGGGTGACGCTCAGCTGCGCGGGCCGGCGGCCTGATAACCGAGCGGATTCATGCACGCGGAGATTTGTTTCTCATTCACAAACGCGTCATCATAGCCCACACTAACGCCGCCGTTATCGTCGGCATCCATAGAAATCACGCCGCGCATCGATCCAAGTCCGAGTTTCGCCGCGCTGTAATTGTCCTGTCCCTGCGCTGTGTAATAAATGCTTTTATTTGCCATACAATATCACCTCGTGTTTAGTATGCGCAGAGCAGTCAGGCTTAAACATCTTGTCAAATATTGCCGATTCATCTTTGACAAGAAAACACCCTTATGCTATAATACATTTGTGTTCGATTTGATATACATTTATGAAGCCATTGAAGATACACGGAGGTGCTGCATAGTGAAAATACATGAGTCAGCAGAAAATTATTTGGAAACAATTTTAATTTTAAAAGCCAGAAACGGGTTCGTGCGCTCGATTGACATAGCAAATGAGCTTTCCTTCACAAAGCCAAGCATATCGGTTGCCATGAAAGCGTTTCGTGAAGAAGGCTACATAGAGATGAACGAGGAAGGGCATATCACATTGACGCCAAGCGGTTTAGCAATCGCTGAAAAAATATATGAACGGCATCAGACGCTTGCGAAGGTTTTGATGTCGATTGGCGTAAGCGAAGAAACAGCCTACGCGGACGCCTGTAAGATCGAACACGACATTAGTGATGAGACCTTTGACAAAATCAAAGCGCATATTGGAAAACATACTTCCTGCGAATAACGAAGAGTCCATTGAAAAAGCCGCAAATTGCGGCTTTTTTTATGATTATAACCGGTATCTTATAAGTTTAACTTCACTTTATACTGTTCGCCCCATCGCTGCATAGCGTCAAGAATGGGCTTTAAGCTATAGCCCGTTTCCGTCAGTGTATATTCAACGCGCGGCGGAACCTCGGCGTAAACCTTACGCTCTATCAACCCGCATTCCTCCATATCGCGAAGCTGTGCCGTAAGTACCTTTTGTGATACACTGCCAAGAGATTTTTTCAGTTCTCCAAACCTTTTTGTACCGGGAAGTAAATCACGCAGTATGAGGACTTTCCATTTGTCTCCGATTAAGGTAAGCGTCGTTTCTACCGGGCAAGCCGGTAATTCTTTTACAGCATTTTGTTCATTCATATTCTCAATCTCCAAATTACAGCTTTTTTGAAAACAATAAACCCTAAAAAGGCTTCG
>URQR01000121.1 GCA_900550065.1 uncultured Eubacteriales bacterium
GTGTAAAGTGGGACGGCGCGTTTTTGCAGTCGTTATAATTGCTTAGCCAGCGCTGTGTTTTAATCATGCCGGGCAGGACAGCGTTGACCCGGATTCCGTACTTACCCAAATCGAGCGCGAGCGCGCGGTTCATGCCGAGGATACCGCTTTTTGAAGTACTGTAAGCCACACGGCCGGGAATTGCGCGGTAAGCCGTGTTTGAGTTGATAAAGACGATTGCGCCCTTGCCCTTTTGTTTCATTTGCAGAGCTGCCTGCCGCGCGAGCATAAAGTTCCAGCCGATGTTTGTGTTGATGACCGACATAAATTCCTCATAAGGTACGCTCAGCGTGTCCTGATTGATACCGAGGTTTGCGGCGTTTAATACGAGTGTATCGAGCAGATAGCCTTTGTTTTTAATATCTTCAAACAGTGAAATGACACGTGCTTCACTTCCGGGTTCTAAGCCACAGCCATACGCCTGTACGGGGTATGTGTTCATGATTCTTTGCGCCGCCTCCTGCGCGCGGGACAGATCGCGGCTGGTGATGAATACGTCATAGCCTTCTTTTGCAAAGCGAGCCGCAATTGCGTAGCCTGTGCCGTTTGTTGCACCTGTCACTAAAACAGATTGGTTCATAATAATTGCCTCCTTAAAAATAAAACGAAGTTTTTGCCGGACGAATATCCGTCAGCGCGCCGGTATAGTGGCGCAGCGTGTGCGGCTGGTAGGGATGTGCGAGGCAGGTCGCCTCGTCAATTTCAATCCCAAGCCCCGGTCTGTCCGGTATTGCCATATATCCGTCCGCATAGTCGAGCTGTTCATTCGTGATATCCTTACGGTAATCAACGTCGCTGTACATGATTTCAAGGATGGAAAAATTCGGACAACTTGCCGCCAATTGTAAGGTCGCCGCATTTGCGACCGGGCCGGACGGATTGTGCGGTGCAAAGGGAATATAATACGCCTCCGCCATTGCCGCAATCTTTTTTAGCTCCATGATGCCGCCTGCGTGCGAGACGTCGGGCTGGACAAAATCCGCCGCCTGCTTTTCAAACAGACTGCGGTAGTCATAACGCGTATACAGCCGCTCGCCGGCGGAAATTGCGACGGGGGACTTGTCACGGACGGCCCTTAATGCGTCAAGATTGTCCGGCGGGGTCGGCTCCTCGAACCACATTGGATGAAACTGTTCTAATTCCTTTGCAATTTTGATTCCCGTCGGAATATTGAAACGGCCGTGCCCCTCAATTAGCAGGTCTACATCGGGGCCAACGGCTTTGCGTACCTCGTCGATACATGTAAGCGCAGTGGTCAGGTCTTGGTTAGAGATTTCAAGATAGCTTTTGCCAAACGGGTCCCACTTCATTGCTGTTACGCCGCGCGCTGCTGCGGCTTTTGCCTTTTCGCCGAACTCCGCCGGCGTTTTTGCGCCGGAAAACCACCCGTTTACATAGATACGCACCTGCTCATTTACTTTGCCGCCCAATAATTGATATACGGGCACGTTTAAGCACTTGCCTAAGATATCGTAAAGCGCCATTTCCACCGCCGACAGCGCCGACATTAGTACCGCGCCGCCGCGCCAGTATGCGTCGCGGTAAATTGTGTGCCAGTGCTTTTCAATTTCAAGCGGGTTTTTTCCTGTCAAGTATTCTTTGATATGTTCGACTGCGCCAATGAGCGCTTTTTCCTTGTACTCGAGTGTCGCTTCTCCAACGCCGTCGATTCCTTCATCGGTGTAGACTTTTACAAAGACCCAATTTGTCCGGAAACAGTCGACCGCAAAGGTTTTGATATCTGTTACCTTCATTTTAAAATATCACTTCCTTTAAAATAAACATTATAAACATATAAAGTATATCAAGAGTTATAGGGCAAAAACAGACGAAATATTACGGTTCTTTTTCAAAATATTACTGTGTTAAAATTAGCAATTTTTTATTTTGGATAAAGGGTGCGTTAAGCACAGCCATAAAACAACATATTTTTTTTAAAAATATATTGACAAGCCAAAAAAGACATGATATACTATCATTCGTCGGTTCGGGTGCAGAACTGATTTTAAAATAAGGCCCATTGGTCAAGCGGTTAAGACGTCGGCCTCTCACGCCGGAATCAAGGGTTCGATTCCCTTATGGGTCACCATTTATGTGGGAGTTTAGCTCAGCTGGGAGAGCATCTGCCTTACAAGCAGAGGGTCACAGGTTCGAGCCCTGTAACTCCCACCATAAAATACAACACGCTGAAACAGCGTGTTGTATTTTATCATAAGTATATGTCCGCAAAAAACTGTGAAAGGAAGGATTCTAATTGCAAAAAATAGTTTATATTAGCAATAGCAGAGATTTCACAGAACAGCAGGACATTAATGATAACAAATATCTTACGCGGGTTAATAAATTATTGGAAGAAGGCTGGACGGTTTCGCAAATGACTCCGTATACCGTGGAAGTTGACCCCAAACTTGAAAATTATCTCCATAAAGAAACATTTGTATCTTTTGTTGTTCTTGAAAAGGATATAAAAGAAAAATAATTTTCTGTATCGGGATGAGTTTTGATTTTTTAGAACACAAATATAAATTTAATAATAAACGTGTGACTGGCAGATGCCGGTTGTGCGTTTTTTTTATGCTTTTTTGTGTTTTCTATTGACAACTGCAGTACGGCATGCTACCCTATTAGTAACTAAAAAGTTACTAATAGGGTATATACATACTTGAGCCCTTACCGGAATAGAACAGCAATATTAGCTGCGCTAACTCAAATTCCGAGGAAAGGATTGAAATATTATGTGGAACGAGGAAAAATTAGACCGTCTGCTGACAACGCCATCTTCACGGTTGATTGCAGATATTGAAAAACTTGCGGGAGATATTATGGTGCTTGGCGCGGGCGGAAAGATGGGGCCGACGCTGTGTTTGCTGGCGAAAAACGCGTGCCGCGCGGCGGGCGTACAAAAACGGGTGATTGCCGTGTCGCGTTTTGGCGATGCCTCTGCTGCAGAGCTGCTCCGCGCGCATGATGTCGAGGTAATATCATGCGACCTGCTTGCACCGGGCGCGCTTGACACGCTGCCTGACTGTGAGAATATTATTTATATGGCGGGACGTAAGTTTGGCACGGACGGACAGGAGTATCTTACATGGGCGATGAACGCTTGGCTGCCGTCGCTCGTTGCCGCACGGTATCGAGCGGCGAACATAGTTGTGTTTTCTTCAGGCAATATTTATCCGTTTGTTCCGACGCACAGCGGCGGCTGCGGCGAAACAACAAAAGCTGAGCCGACGGGAGAGTACGCGATGAGCTGTCTGGCGCGGGAGCGCATGTTTGAGTACGGCGCAAAGACATACGGTACAAAAGGGCTGATTTACCGGCTCAATTACGCTGTCGATTTGCGTTATGGCGTTTTGTTTGATATTGCGCAGAATGTGCTGCATGGGCGGCCTGTGTCACTGGCGAACGGCTGCTTTAATTGCATTTGGCAGGGCGATGCAAACGAGATTGCGCTGCGCGCGCTGCTGCATACGGATACACCGATGAACGTTGTAAATGTAACCGGGCCGGAAACGGTGTCGACAAAAAAAACGGCGCTGGCGTTTGGTGCGTTGTTCGGCGTAGAACCCGTTTTTGATGGGGAAGAGGGAGAAACTGCACTCCTAAGCGATGCATCAAAGGCGGTGTCGCTGTTTGGGTATCCAACGGTCGGCATTCATGAGCTGATAAAATGGCAGGCAGAGTGGATCAAAAGCGGGGGACGCTCGCTCGGTAAGCCGACACATTTTGAGGAAACAAAGGGCAGGTTTTAAAATAGAGGAGGGCGGATTCGATGGACAGACACAAACAAGCGCTTGAAAAATTGGCACACGGTACGGTCATCCCTGCGACGCCGCTCGCGCTGGACGCAGAGCGGAAATTTGACGAAAAGCGGCAGCGTGCACTGCTGCGTTACTACATGGACGCAGGCGTCGGCGGAATCGCAGTCGGCGTTCATACGACGCAGTTTGCAATTCGCGACCCGGAAATTGCACTGTTTCGGCCTGTGTTGGAGTTGACGGCGCAGGAAATGGCGCGTTATGAACAGCAAAGCGGAAAGACGCTCGTCCGCGTGGCGGGCGCGTGCGGGCCGGTGAAGCAGGCTGTGGAGGAAGCTGCGCTTGCGAAAGAATTGGGATTTGATGCGGTATTGCTTAGCCCGGGCGGCCTTGCGTCGTACAGCGAAGCGGAGTTGCTTGCACGTACGCGCGAGGTAGCGGCGGTATTGCCGGTAATTGGTTTCTATTTACAGCCCTCGGTCGGCGGACGCGTCTTTACTTATCAGTATTGGGAGTGGCTTTGCGAGATACCAAACGTTATTGCAATCAAAAGTGCGCCCTTTAACCGTTACCAGACGCTCGACGTAGTGCGGGCCGCGGCGCTGAGCAGCAGACGGGAACAGATTGCGCTCTATACGGGCAACGACGACAATATTGTGATTGACCTGCTGACAAAGTATCAATTCACGGTAAATGGGACAGTCTATGAAAAACGGTTTTGCGGCGGTCTGCTGGGCCATTGGTCCGTATGGGTCAAGCGCGTTGTTGAGCTCTTTGAGAGTATCAAGGCAGAGGCGGACAAAGATATGCTCAGTGCGCAGATGCTTGTGCTGGCCAATGAAATAACGGATACGAACGCGGCGCTGTTCGACACGGCGCATGGTTTTGCCGGCTGTATCGCCGGGTTGCATTATGTGCTCAAAAAGCAGGGCTTATTTGAAACAATCAACTGCCTTGACCCAAACGAAACGCTATCGCTCGGGCAGGCGGAGGAAATTGAACGGGTGTACCGGATGTATCCGCATCTGACGGACGATGGCTTTGTGCGGGAAAATCTGGATAAATGGCTGGTGTAAACGAATAAATTTCGAAAAAATTTCGTGGCTTCCCCTCTTGCATTGCCATTGTATTTCGTATAATGTTAATTTATCATTTACATGAGGGGAGAAAGCGATGCAAACACTATATGCTGACTTTGGCAGACAGATAGGAAAAATAAAAGAAGTAAACGGCGTTAATAACGGGCCGCTGACGGCGCGCTTTACGATTGACCATACACAGGACTTCCGCGAGGCGCGCATTCCATATTCTAGGCTACACGATACGGAAGGCAGTATGGGCAGTGGGGAATTTGTCAATATTCATTGTGTGTTTCCGGACTTTAATGCAGACCCGGAGCTGGAAACGTCGTATCGTTTTGAATATACAGACCTATATTTAAAGGCAATTCAAAATGCCGGTACAAAGGTGTTTTATAGGTTAGGCGAAACGATTGAAAATAACTACAAATTTATCCGCACCTATACACATCCGCCGAAGGATTTTAAAAAGTGGGCCAAAATATGCGAGGGGATTATCCGTCATTACAATGAAGGCTGGGCCAATGGGCTTTATATGGGGATCGAATACTGGGAAATTTGGAACGAGCCGGACGGCCTTCCGAATTGGTCGGGCACACCGGAAGAATTCTATGAACTGTACGCAATCACGGCACGGCATTTAAAAGCATGTTTCCCAGAGATTAATATAGGCGGGTATGGTTCGACGGGATGCTTTGAATTGCATAATGATAAGCAAGCACCGCTTGACCCAAATATTCACGGCACTGCTCTTGTATATATGGAAGGTTTTTTTCGCTATATCACAGCAGAGCCGACGAAGGCGCCGCTTGATTTCTTTTCTTGGCATTGTTACACAAATAAAATTGAAAATATGCAGAAAGAAACAGAATATGTACGGCAATTGCTTGATCGTTATGGGTTTGTAAACACACAGAGTATTTTAGACGAGTGGAATTATATGGTGGATTGGTCGTCACAAGAAGGCCTTGTGCGCAAGTCGATGCTTGGTGCGGCTATGGTTTCGGGAACGCTGTCTATGCTGCAAAAGTCTGATGTGGATTTGGCGATGTATTATGACGCGGAACCGAATAGAATGCAATTTTGCGGTTTGTTCGACGCTTATCTGCAAAAACGGACAAAAACTTACTATACTTTTTTGGCTTTTGCAGAGCTTTTGAACTGTAAAAATGAGATTTTTACCGACGAAAGCGGGAGCGTTCTTCACTGTGTCGGCGCGAAAGATGACACAGGGGCTTGCTTGTTGGTTACCAATTATCAAGCGGGAGATGTAAACGCGGAGATAAAAATAGATGGACTGGCGACGGATAAAGCGGTTACGGCGGAGTTTTATACGTTAGACGAGGAAAAGGATTTGTCTTTGACCCGTAAAGAATATATTTACGGTGGAAGCGGAAGTTTATTCTTGTATATGAAGGAAAATAGTATAACAATGATAAGATTTCAACAATAATAAGCTGACGCATATGCTTTTTCGTTCGTATCGCTTGA
>URQR01000122.1 GCA_900550065.1 uncultured Eubacteriales bacterium
AGTTCTCCCATATTCCCCATCCCCTTTTGTATAGTATATTGTGCTTTACCGTCCATGTAAAGCATAATATGAATATTTTTTATTAAATTTAGCACATAATGCAATGAAATTATAACTTTTATATGCTATTCTATTATTATACGAATTTAATTTGGGAGGGATTTTTGATGTATCAGAGTGCAAAACAGCCAAAGAAGCTCAAAATCGCCTACATTGGCGGCGGATCGCGCGGGTGGGCGTGGACGCTGATGGACGATTTATCAAAAGCGGACGACTTATGCGGCGAGGTAGCCCTCTACGACATTGATTTTGCGGCAGCACAGGCAAATGAGACCATCGGCGCTCTCGCGGGCGGCGGCTTTACCTACCGCGCATATGAATCGCCCAAAGAGGCGCTCACCGGTGCAGATTTTGTAATTATATCTATCATGCCGGGCACGTTTGACGAAATGGAATCCGACGTACATACGCCGGAAAAATACGGCATCTATCAGTCCGTCGGCGACACGGTCGGCCCGGGCGGTCTCGTGCGCGCCCTGCGGACGATTCCCATGTACGAAACGATTGCAGGCTATATTCGCGATTACTGCCCACAAGCTTGGGTCATCAACTACACCAACCCAATGAGTGTCTGTGTAAAAACGCTCTACGAAGCGTTCCCGCAAATCAAGGCGTTTGGGTGCTGCCACGAGGTATTCAGCACGCAGAAGCTCTTTGCCAACGCGCTGTCCGAGCTGCGTGGAATCGAAGGCGCAAAGCGGCGCGACATTCTTGTCAACGTCGTTGGCATCAATCACTTCACTTGGATTACACAGGCATCCTATTATGATATTGACCTAATGGAGCTGTACAAAGAATATATAAAAAAATATCCGGATGGAATCGGCACACATGAACCCGAGGATTACTTCGGCTGTATGCATCGGGTCAAATTTGACCTCTTCACACGCTTCGGTGCGGTTGCCGCTTCCGGCGACCGACACTTGGCGGAGTTTTGCCCCGGTAATTGGTACTTAAAAGACCCACAGACTGCGCT
This sequence comes from uncultured Eubacteriales bacterium, assembly GCA_900550065.1. Lineage (GTDB taxonomy): Bacteria > Bacillota > Clostridia > UBA1381 > UMGS1253 > Aphodoplasma. Next base: position 1,037 of record URQR01000122.1, read on the forward strand.
GGATTGGGGCTTTTCACTCACGCCGGTACGCTGGCGCAAAAAAGACCTAAAAGAACGGCTGCAAAAGAGCGCAGACCTGCAAAGCGGTGCGATTGCCTTTGCGCACGGCGACACAGGCGAAGAAGGCGTGAACCAAATCCGCGCACTGGCCGGTCTTGATTCGTTTGTCACGAATGTCAATGTGCCAAACGTGGGCCAAATCCCAAATTTGCCGCTCGGCGCAGTTGTCGAAACGAACGCACTGTTCTCAAAAGACAGTGTGCAGCCGCTTGTGGCGGACAATGTACCAGAAGGGATACTCTCACTAATGCTGCCGGCCGTACAAAACCAGCTTACGACTGTGCAGGCGGCGCTGACGCGCGATTTAGATTTAGCATTCCGCGCCTTTTGCGCCGACCGGCTGTGCGACCGGCTCTCCCCCGGCGAAGCGCGCGCGCTGTTTGACGAGATGCTTGCGAATACAAAAGACTATTTGTCGGACTATGGCTTATAAAATCAAAACCACCCCTAAAAGGGGTGGTTTTGACTCAAAAAACTGCCGAATCTTCGGCAGTTTTTTTATTGATACGATTATCCCAGCACAGCCTTCGCAATATCGGCCGACTGCTTTGCATCCTTCGCGTAAAAATCTGCGCCAATCTGCTTGGCATAGCTTTCCGTCAGCACCGCTCCGCCAACCATCACCTTGCACGGCAGCCCGGCCTCGCGCAGCGCCTTTATCGTATCCTCCATACTGCCAAGTGTCGTCGTCATAAGCGCGCTCAAACCGACAAGGCGAACCTTCTCGTTGCGCACTGTGTCTACAACACGGCTGATGTCCACGTCGCGCCCGAGGTCAATGACCGTATAACCGTAGTTTTCCAAAATCACCTTTACAATATTTTTCCCAATGTCGTGGATATCGCCCTTCACCGTCGCAAGAACAATCTTTCCTTTTGACACGCTTTCGCCGCCGCTTGCAAGAATTTTTTCCTTTACGGCTTCAAATGCGGCCTGCGCCGCGCTTGCCGCGCTCAAAAGCTGTGGTAAAAAGAGCTTTCCCGCCTCAAACTCCGCACCCACAACGTCGAGCGCTGGAATCAGATATCCGTTTACTACATCGAGCGGCTGCTCCGTTTTCAGCGCGTCGTTGCAGAGCGTTTTTGCCTCGTCGGCAAGCCCCTTGCATACCGCTTCCACAAGCGTATGCCCTCCGCCCGCGGGCTGGACAGGCTTTTTCTCCGTTGTTTCACGGGTAAAATGGGCAATATATTCGTCCGCGCCAACATCAATATTGTACAGCACGCGGTACGCGCGCACCGCATCCATCATCGACGCTACATTCGGGTTGATAATGGGTAAATCCAGCCCCATCTGCATCGCCAGCGTCAAAAAACTGCTGTTGAGCAACTCGCGGTTCGGCAGGCCGAAAGAAATATTCGACACACCGAGCACCGTGTGCAGTCCAAGCTCACGCTTTACCATCGAAACGGCCTTCAGCGTCTGCGCCACCGCCTCCTGCTGGGCCGAAGCAGTAAGCGTCAGGCAGTCGATATAAACGTCCTCCTTCGGAATTCCGTAGGAGAGCGCGGTCTCTAAAATCCGCTTCGCGATTGCAAACCGCTCCTCCGCCTTCGGCGGTATCCCGTTTTCGTCGAGCGTCAGCCCCACGACCGCCGCGCCGTACTTTTTTACAATCGGCAGCACGCGGTCGAGCACCGCCTGCTCGCCGTTGACCGAATTGACAATCGCTTTGCCGTTATAGACGCGCAATGCGCGCGCAACCGCCTCTGCGTTCGACGAGTCGATTTGCAGCGGCAGACTCGTCACGCTCTGCACGAGCTTTACCACCCGCTCCATCATTTCCGGCTCGTCAATGCCCGGCATACCGACATTAACGTCTAAAATGTCCGCGCCAGCGTCCGTCTGCTCCACCGCCTGCGACAAAATATAGTCCATATCGCCCGCCTGCAGCGCCTGCTTAAACAGCTTTTTACCCGTTGGATTGATTCGCTCGCCAATCACCGCCACACGTTCCATCGTGACCGCCCGCGTCGACGAGCAGACGATACTGCACCGTTTTATGCTGCGTGCGGCGGGCGTTTTGTCCGAAAGCATTTGCGCAAGCGCGCGAATATAGTCCGGCGTCGTGCCACAGCAGCCGCCCGCCATACAAATACCGAGCGCGTGATACCGGCTAAGCTGCGCGGCAAAATCCGCCGCGTCCACGCCGTATTCACCCGTCACCGGGTCGGGCAGGCCGGCGTTCGGCTTCACAAAAACAGGCAGCTGCGTACATTCACACAGCCGCGCCGCAAGCGGGTAAATCTCCTCCGGCCCGAGCGAGCAGTTGATTCCGAGCGCATCTACGCCCAAGCCCTCGAGCGTCGCCGCCATCGTTTCAATACTGCACCCGGTAAACGTACGCCCGTTTTCTTCAAAGCTCATCGACACCAAAAGCGGCAGGCCTGTGTTCTCCCGTACCGCCAGCACACCCGCCTTCACCTCGTATAAATCCGTCATCGTTTCAAGCAACACCAAGTCCGCGCCCGCCGCCGCACCTGCGCGCGCCGCCTGTGCATACAGCTCATACGCCCGCTCAAACGACAGCGTGCCCGACGGCTCCAACAATTCGCCGAGCGGCCCGAGGTCGAGCGCAACGCGCGCCTGTGTACCCGCACACGCACGCTTTGCTGCCGCAACAGCCGCCGCAATCACTTCTTCCACGCTGTGCCCGCTTCCGGACAGCTTCAGCGCATTTGCGCCAAACGTATTGGCGCAGATCACCCGCGCGCCCGCTTCCACATAAGCACAGTGGATGGACTCGACGAGCGCCGGATCGCGAAGCGTAACAAGCTCCGGCTGCGCACCGGGCGCAAGACCGTTTTTTTGCAGCATTGTCCCCATCGCGCCGTCCAATATGGTATAGCTGTTTTGATCTATTTTAAACACACGTTGTCCCCTCTTTTCTATAGCTGCATTTTTCACGCAGTACACAGTGGCTGCACCCGGCAAGCCGCCCCGTCACGGGCCGGTCAGAAACGCCTAATACGGCGGTCACCGACTTGCGCGGCGTCAGAATACTGCTCGGCGTAACGCCGAGGCCGATTCTGCGGCGCGTGTCGAGCAGCCGCGCCAAAATCTGCTGTTTCTCAATCGGAAAATCGCCGTAGCCGGGGCTGTACCGCCCGGTCAGAAATTTCCCTTGTTTTGTATACTGCTCCCGTAATTTTGTTTCATATAAATCGCAATACTGCTCTACCGCCACCGACGCACAGCAGTCCATTACTGTAGCGTATAATGTACTTTGCGCCTGTGCCGCGCGGATTTGACGCTCAAGCCCGTCGCCGAGCGTCAGCGCAGTCAGCACGGCAGTATGGCACCCGCGCAAATGCGCAAAGATATCCTTTCCAGCCAGTAAGTCCGTTCCGTTTAACATCCCTTTTTCTCCTTCGAGCGGAAAAACGGCACTCGTCGCACGCACCGCCGCAGCAGCCAGCACCACAGCCGACGCCTGCGCAATTTGTTCTTCCACCGACGCATCCAGCGCATGTACGCCGGGTTTATAGCCTAAATATCGGAGCACTTCTCCTTTGTCGATTTCTTCTATATGTAACTGTTTCATATCCGCTACCTTCCAAGTGCGGCACGCACGCCTGTATAAACCATTTGTGCAACCTTCGGATTGTTCATCGTATAGAGGTGAATACCCGATACCCCGTGCGCCAGCAAATCGTTAATCTGCTCCACCGCGTACGCCACGCCCGCGTCAAACAACGCCTCGCCGTCGGCGTCATACTTGCTAATCATTTTTGTAAATTTCGGCGGCAGGCTCGCCCCGCTGAGCGCGACCGTGCGCTCAATCTGGCGCGTATTGACAATCGGCATAATGCCCGCCTCAACCGGCAGGGTTACACCGCGCGCCGCCGCTGTGTCAAGAAATCGGTAAAACAGCGTATTATCAAAAAATAACTGTGTAATCAGGTGCGTCACGCCCGCGTCAATCTTATATTTTAGATTGTCAATATCAATCTCTAACGTCTTATTCTCATAGTGCCCCTCCGGATAACATGCGCCGACTACATTAAAGCCTGCCGCTTTTACCACCTGCGCCAAATCGCTCGCGTGTTGAAAGTCGTTTGCGGGCGGCACATCAGGGTTGATATCACCGCGCAGGGCGAGTACGTTTTCGATTCCCGCGTCCTTAAATTGCTGTATCCGCTGCGCCACCTGCTCTTTGGTCGACGCAACACATGTCAAGTGCGCCAGCGGCTCAATCCCGAGCTTATTTTTAATATGCGACGCAATCTGTACCGTTGAAGTGTCCGCCGTGTTGCCGCCCGCGCCGTATGTCACGCTGATAAAGTCGGGGCTTAGTGTCTTTAAGCTGTCCAGCGTCGTATAAATCGTGTCGACGCCACTATTTTTTTTCGGCGGGAAAATCTCAAGGGAAAATACGGGCCGCCGCCCGTCAAAAAGTGTATGTAGCTGCATAGTTTCTTCTCCTTATCCTCATTTCCAAACAGCACAAAAAGCCATAACGGCTCTGCCTTTACCATTATAGCTTTTTGCGGTGTAATTGTCAATTTTTATACAGCGTCGAGCACCTCTCGTAAATCGAGCAAAATATCCTCTATATGTTCCGTCCCAATCGACAGACGGACTGTGTTCGGCTTGATTTGCGCCTGCGCCAGCTCCGTTTCATTCATTTGTGAATGTGTCGTAGAAGCCGGGTGAATCACGAGCGATTTCGCGTCGGCGACATTTGCCAGCAGCGAGAAAAGCTGTAAATTGTCGACAAACCGCTTCGCCTCCGGCGCGCCGCCCTTAATTTCAATTGTAAAGATTGAGCCGCCGCCCCGCGTAAAATATTTATTGAATAACGCATGGTCCGGGTGCGTAGGCAGGCTTGGGTGGTTCACCCGTTCCACCTTCGGGTGCGCCGCCAAAAACGCCACAGCCCTGCGCGTGTTTTCCACATGCCGCTCCACCCGGAGGGACAAGGTCTCCAGCCCCTGTAAGAATAGAAACGCATGAAACGGCGAGAGTGTCGCGCCCATGTCGCGCAGCGTCAGCGCGCGCACCTTTGTTACAAACGCCGCCGCGCCGCACGCCTTTGTAAAGCTAATTCCGTGGTAGCTGTCGTTTGGCTCCGTCAGCGAAGGGAACTTCCCCGACGCTTCCCAGTCGAACCGGCCGGAATCAACAATTACGCCGCCGAGCGACGTCCCATGCCCGCCGATAAATTTCGTCGCAGAATGTACAACGATATCCGCGCCGTGTTCAATC
>URQR01000123.1 GCA_900550065.1 uncultured Eubacteriales bacterium
ATCGCCCCGCCGATTTGCAAACGTATAATACTTCCAGACATTCCCGTTTGCATCGGGCTTTTCGGCAATTTCATATATAGAGGAATCGACAGCGCTGTCCGTTATACTCACTGTATGAGAATCCCCGTTCCAATATACCGTTTTAGAAAGTAACTCCGAAATCTTACGCAGGGGCAGGTATGTCGTATCTTGATAGCTGATACTACACGGCACCGCGCGGCCTTCACTCAGCTCGAACTGCTCCTCCCACTGCGCCTGATCGACACCGTCAATATTAATGCGTATGCCACCCAATGTGATACCCAGTCCGTCCGCCACAGCGGGAATTGCAAGCAATAAGACCACAAGCAATAGGCAAGAGATAAACCCATATACAAAATTTTTCATCCGGTCGTGCTCCTTTTAATTACGTTAGGCACCCTTTTCTTTCGCTTTATGATACTCCATTTCAACGCCCGAAGCGCAAAGGCCACGCCTTTGCGTATATTATACACTACGAAGCAAAAGTTTGCAAGCTATCTTCTCGGTTTGTTTTCCGTCGCGGGCATATCGACCAAAATAATGTCGTCGCCGACGCGCACAATATCCTTCCACGGAATCACGTAGTCATCCGCCTTGCTGAAAAAAAGCAGCTTGTTCTGGCCCGGTACGACAATCGCGTCGATGTAGCCATCCTCAAAATTAATCTCCACATCGCTCACAAAACCGAGCCGCATCCCCGTCGCAACATTAATGACCTCTTTTTGGCGCAAATCGCCTGCACGAAGCATACAACCACCTCCACTACTAAGGTATGGCGTAAAGCCGCGCGCTATGCCTCTATAAACCGAAAACCGGCATGAAAAAAGCGGACGCATTTGCGTCCGCAATCACAGGCAATCCAAACACTAAGTACTACTCAGCCTTCTTCAAAACCTCTCTGCCGTTGTAATAACCGCAGCTGCCGCATACTCTGTGCGGCATTTTGAGCTCCTGGCAATTCGGGCACTTCACAAGGTTCGGCGCCTCTAATTTCCAGTTTGCACGTCTTTTATCTCTTCTCGCTTTGGAAACTTTCCCTTTTGGTACTGCCATGAGATACACCTCCTATTACCATTCAAAATTGCATTTATTTATCACATAACTTTGATAACACTTCAAAACGCGGGTCAATTACGTCGCTTGAGCAGCCGCAGTCCCCTTCGTTTAAATCCCTGCCGCACGTTGGACACAGGCCCTTACAGTCCTCTTTGCACAAATAGCGCACCGGCATACTTACGATAATACTGTTTAAAATAATCTCGTCAAGCGGCAGGCCGTAGCCCGAAAAGACAATCACATCGTCGTTCCCGTCCGACTGCATACCTTCCTGCACAAGCGTTTCCTGCACCTTTGCACAAAACGCCTCCTCGACCGGCTTCATACACCTCGCACAGCTTGTACACAGTTTCCCGGTTACATCCGCACAAAGCTCCAGCGCGCCGCCAATGTTTTTCACACTGCCGCACACCTTCACGCCGCCGTCAAACGAAACCGTAAGCCCCATGTATTTGACCGGCTCAATGTTCACATTGTCACAGAAGCTTTTTTCGCTACCGTCGTTTTTTACAATATAGGATAAGTTAATCTCCATATTCCACCTCATAAAAGCCGCAAGTGATATTATACTAATTTTTCGTACGGATGTCAAGGATTTTACAAAGTTTTTTGGTTTTTAGCGCAATTTAGCGTCACTGCTGCTGCGTTGGTCCATTTCCGCTCTGCGCCTCCGGCTGGCCGGAAGACTGAACAGGCGGCGGGGTCGGTGTTGGCGTAGAGGGCGTAGGAGTTGGCGTAGCGGTTCTTGCCGGTGACCTTGTCGGCGTTCTTGTTGGAGTCGGGGTCGGCGTTTGTGTAGGCGGAGGCGTCGTGTTCGGCTCCTGCACAGGCGCATTGCTCTCAAGCTGCCGCTTTTGTTCCTCTAACCTTGTGACCTGCTCTTTGAGCGCTGTGTTTTCCTGTTCCTTCTGCTCAAGCTGTATTTTCAGGGCGCTAATCTCGTCCGCCTGGCTCGTAAAGCCGCCGGACGAATATACTGCGACACACCAGATAATGAAAGCGATCAACAGTGCAACCACAATTCCTAATACAATCGCCACCGTCTTCGCGGTGTTTTTGCGTGCGCGGCTCACGCTGCTGTACATGCTCCTATGCATCATATTGCTTCCTCCTTTGCAGACGCATCCATTCCATAAATTTATTTATATATAGTATACCGTAAATCAGCGAACAAATCCAAAGAAAACGCGGTGCGCCGACAGCGGTTTCTTCCAATGGTTCAAAGGCTTGTCTTTGAGACTATTGTACCACACTTTCACAAGAAAATAAATACAAATTTTTCTGCTTCACTTTTCTGCCCGTAATTTGCTCGATTGCCGCCGCGTACAGCGCAAGCTGCGGCGCATAGCGGTCTTTTATCTTGGCAATATCCGCCTCACTTTTGACGCGGTCTGTTTTGTAGTCGACTAAAACAATACCGTCGTCCTCGTAAAAAAAGCAGTCTATGATACCTTGCAGCAAAACCTGTTCTCCTGCCGCGCCCGAACCGGGCAAAAGCGCCGCGTCGACCGCCACCTCAAACGGCATTTCCCGCACAACGCGCCCGCTGCCAAGCATCCTTCGTCCGAGCGGCGCGGCAAAAAAACGGGCGAGCTTTCCCGCATCGGCGGCCGCTGCCTGCTCGGGCTTGATAATTTGTTTTTCGAGCATTTCCTCTATTTGCCGCGCAATGCCGCCTTTATCCAGTGCGCCCGACAGGTCGAGGTGCTGCAAGACAAAGTGCAGCGCGCTGCCCCGCGCCGCCGCGTCGAGTCCCTGCGTCTCCGACAAAAACGCCGGCGCTTCGAGCAGCTCCGTGTCGTAGAGTGCTGCCTCGCCTAAGTCAATCTCGTTGTTGAGGAGCCGCTTAAGCTCCGTAACCGAAACCTTTGTCGGCACTCTTTTTATATTTCGGTACGGATACTCCCATCCAAGCGCAGCTTCTACTGCCGGATTCACCGCAGCATCTGCTCCCGTTTCTACGCATGTTTCTGGTTTTGACGCAGATGCGCCGCCGTACTCCCACCCGGTAAACAGCGCAAACCGCGCATCCGTTTCGTCACAGGCGATATACTCGCCCGCAAAGGCGCGTCCCGCCTCGTGGCGCAGAATCGCCGCGCCGACCCAGTCCGACTGCCCCGTCGCCATGCTCGTATAATAGAGCGGCAGCGCACCGTTCTCTGCTTCACGCGCGCCGGAGAGCCACTTTTTCTTTTTTGATGTACAATCGCGCGGCGACATCGTCAAAATCAGCTTCTCACGCGCGCGTGTCAGCGCAACATACAGTACGCGCAGCTCCTCCGACAGCAGCTCTAACCGCAGCTTTTCCCGAATCGCCCGCTTGATAAAAGTCGGATACCGATAGCGGTTGTCGCAGTCGATGAAATCGACCCCGATGCCGAGTTCACCATGCAGTAAGACCGGCTTACTCAAATCTTGTATATTAAACTGTTTGGCAAGGCGCGTCACAAATACGACGCCGAACTCCAGCCCCTTGCTTTTATGGATACTCATAATCCGTACAACGTCCTGATTCTCGCCCAATATCTTCGCGCCGCCGACATCGCGGTTTGCGCTTTTGATGCGCTCCGCGTAGCTCACAAAGTGGAACAGCCCGCGAAAGCTCGTCTTTTCGTAGCTCCTCGCGTATTCAATCAGCAGTTTCAAGTTTGCCTGTCGCTGCCGCCCTGCCGCCATCGCGCCGACAAAATCGTAATAGCCCGTGTCGGTATACAGCGCCCAAATAAGCTCATGCACCGTCATATAGAGCGACCAGCCGCGCCACAGCTCCAGCCGCGCCAAAAACGCGCCGCATTTTTCGGCGAGCGCGTCCTCTCCCGCCGCACAGGTGTTTAGCGCGCCGTAAATGTCCGACGCGCTGTCGCGCAGACGAATTTCCAGCAGCTCCGAGTCGTCAAAGCCGCCAATCGGCGAACGCATCACGCCCAAAAGCTTAATATCCTGCATTGGATTGTCAATGACGGACAGCAGCGATAGAATCAGCTCGACCTCTTCGGTCACAAAATACCCGCCGCCAACGTCGGAAAACACGGGGATACCGTAGCTTTGCAGCACCTCTGTAAAAATTTGCGCGTCCACGCTTGGTGAGCGCATTAAAATCACAATATCGCGGTACTGCATTGGGCGGTAGCCCGTCTTTTTATCAAAAATCAAAAATCCGTCGCGCCGCAGCTCCAAAATACGCCGTGCCACGCGCGCCGCCTCCGCCGCCGCGCCGGATTTTGCGTCCTGTCCCTCGCCGTCTGCCTCCTCTTCCCCGCCGCCGAGAATATGCACCTCGACCGCGCCGCCCGCGTTTTCGCACGGCGGATACGACGCGCCAATGTGAAGTGCTTCTTCTTCATCGTAGTCGATTTCCCCGACAAGCTGCGATGCTGTCTGTGCAAAAATAAAGTTGACCGCGTCAATAACCTCTTTTCTGCTGCGGAAGTTATTCGACATAATCACCTTACGATTTACACCGTCCGTGTCCGAATAGGTGTCTTTTTTCTGCTTAAACAAAAGCGGGTTCGTGTGCCGAAAGCGGTAAATGCTCTGCTTAATGTCGCCGACCATAAAAATGTTGTCTCCACGCGAGATGAGCGAGAAGATTGTTTCCTGCAATTCGTTCGAGTCCTGATACTCGTCGACAAGTATCATCTTATATTTTTCCTGAAGCAGGCGCGCAACAGCGGACGGAACCCTTTTCCCTTCCCCGTCCCGTTCCATCAGCGCCCGCAGACACAAATGCTCAATATCTCCAAAGTCAAGCACACCGCGGCTTTTTTTCCGTTCAAAAAACAACGCCTCTAACTGCGATGCAACCGCACAGAGCGCGCGCACCTGCGCCGCGGCCTGCTCTGACTCCGCAAACACGCCCGCCTCGTCGGTATAATAGTAGTCCATCGCGAGTTTTGCCATACTTTTTTTCACGGCTTCGCGCCGCTCCGCGACAGGGGCTTTTACTTCTTCCGGCGTTTTCGGCTTTGCGCGCCCGCCAGCCGCAGGGCGAAACGCGCGCAGCTTTGCCGCCACATCGTCATACGTGCCAGATGCCAGCGCGGCTTTGATATCAAGCAGCGCCGCCTCGTCGAGCTCGAGCGGTACGCAATAGCTTGCCATCTGCTCCGTTTCACGCGCATATGTAAGCGCGTCGCGCACACGCCGGATACAGCCGTCCAGCGCCGTGTCCGTGCTTTGGCGCACGAGCGCGCCCCACGGGCTGTCAAACAGGCTGCCGCCCGATTCATACATACTAACACAGCGCGCAATCCACGCCTCATAATCCGGCATTGTGCGGATAAAGCTGTGCAGGCGTAAAATCACCTCGGAGAGCGCCGCGTCGCCGCGCGTTTGTGCGTAGCACTCCAACAGGCTGTAAAACGCTTCGTCGTTTTCTTCGTAGAGCCGCGCAAACAGCTCCTCTGCCGCCTGCTCGCGCAGAAGCTCTGTTTCGTTCTCGCTTGCGATTGAAAAGTCGGGGTCAAGATCGAGCAAATGAAAATTCGCCCGCACGACCTTTAAGCAAAACGAGTCTATCGTACAAATGTCCGCGCGTGCAAGCAAAACGAGCTGGCGTGCAAGCCGCTTATCACCCGGCCGCTGTTCCAACCGTTTTTTCATCTCGTCGGCAATCTCCTGCTTCATCTTCTTTGCCGCGGCCTCCGTAAAAGTCGTCACAAGCAGTTCGTCAACCTCTATTTTCCCGTCCGCAACAAGGTTTACAATTCGCTCGACCAGCACAGCCGTCTTACCTGAGCCGGCCGCTGCCGCAACGAGCAGGTTGCACCCGCTGGTTTCAATCGCCTTTTTCTGTTCTTTTGTCCAATTGACCGCCATCGCGATATCCTCCGATGTATGATTACTCTTGATTAAGCTTGTCCCACAGCTCCGACGCTTTGACCTTTTCACACACACGGTAGCGGTTGCCCGCCCGCGCCGGGTCGAATTTACATACGCTTTTATACGCACAGTACATACATGGCGACAGCTCGCCGTTTTGATACGGCGCGATATCAATCCTGCCGCGCAGGATGTTGTCGCCGATTTGCCTGAGCGTTTGTTTGACGTATTTTGATAAAACGCCAAATTGCTGCATCGTCGCCACGGACGCACTCTGCCGTATCGTGCCGTCCTTGTTGACCTTGACCGGCA
>URQR01000124.1 GCA_900550065.1 uncultured Eubacteriales bacterium
CCTTGATTGCTGACACCAAAATGACCCCTTTCACAAAATATACTTGACAACGGAGCGGCACAGGCATATACTGTATTTGTACCGCTCCTGTAGCGGTTGCTCATACTTGCTGTGGCGGCGAGGTATGGGCTTTTTCTTTTGTTATCATAACGCGTCGGTAGCCGTCGCTGTCCGGCTTCTTTATGACAAACAGCATATAAATCTTGTCAATGAACTCCTGTGCGTACCCCTCTGCAAACAGCATATCCCGAAGCTGCGGCGGGATTTCACCTTCGTATATCTTTGCCATGTGCAACACTCCCCTTACACTATGCTGAAACGCCGCGTAACGCTTTCTTTGGTGAATTGGTTATACAAGGCGCTGTACACCTTTTTAAACGCTGTGGTGTCAAATCTGCGGCTTGTTACGGGTGTCCAGTACACTTTATATTCGCCCGCTGTGATGGTGCCCGTGTTCTGCGCTGTCATTGCCGCCTTGATTTCGTCCTTGATGGTTTCCATTTCGGCGGTGATTTCCTCCGCCATGCGTTGCAATTCTTTTAATTCTCTGATTTTGCCTGTTAATTCGTTTGTACTCATTTTGATTACTCCTTTCGGTTTTGTCTGGTTGCTTTCCTCAACCTGTGAATATAGTATAATATATTTACACCAATATATCAAGGCGTAATTTTTCACAATATTTACATCAATATATTAGCAATTTTGTATATTGACGCAAATATATGTATTGGTGTATAATATTATTGGTAAAATATAATTAAAAGGTGGTGCGCGTAATGTCTACAACAAAGGCAGGTCAAAAAGCAGTAAACAAATACGTTAAAAATAATTACGACAGAATAAATTTTACCGTTTTAAAAGGTGCTAAGAATGCTATACAGAGTGTTGCAACGTCACAAGGAGAAAGCGTAAACGGCTACATCAAAAAGGCTGTCAGAACGCAAATTAAAGCCGATACTGGGGAAGATATTGAATTGTAGGACACGGCGGAGCGGAACAATAACCGCTCCTTATTCTTTTTTGTACTCATATGTACCGTTCCTTTATATAATATTGTGCCGTCGTTTTCGCAGTCAGTAGACGGGCTTGTTCTGACGGGCTGTTCGTCGTCGCTCCTCCCTTGCTACGAGTATATTATACTACGGTTAACCGTATATGCCTATTGACAAACTCGACAAAGTTAACCATATATTTTTAGTTATTTTTTATATTGTTAACCATATATTTTTGTGTTATAATTATGATAGAAGTGAAAAAGTATACCCATTGAAAGAGAGGTGAATAATATGGCTGTCAGCGAGGCACAAAAAAGGGCTTCCAATGAATATAATAAGAAACATATGGCAACTTTAGGTTGCAAAGTGAAAAAAGCAGAGGCCGAAAAATTTAAGGAATATGCGCGTAGTCAAGGCAAAACGGCAAATACCGTGCTAAAGGATTATGTAATGGAATGTATAAATGAAAAGGAGCAGGAAAGATAACCTGCTCCATTATTAATTATGATTGCTTCTTTGTACTACCATATGCGAACGGTAAACGAATTGTTCACCTATAATATTGTTGGGGTGCTTGCGTATCTGCGCCTTATCCCCGTGCGCTTCGTTGTTTGCAAGTTAATGGGTTTGTTTTCGGGTTCGCTTCCCTGTTCTGTGAGTATAGTATACTACTTGTACAAGTATATTTCAATAGGCAAAATAAACAAAGTTGTACAAGTATATTTGTGAATTATTATACTTGACTAAGTATATGATTTTTGCTATAATCATGGTATACTAAAGATAGGTATATCTTAAAAGATTGCCCCCACATAAGAAGGAGGTTGTGACATGGCTGGTGGTAGTTCAGCAACAAGAGCAAAGAATAAATACAATGAAAAGAATTACGATAGTTTGCGGATAGTAGTCCCCAAAGGCAAAAAGGACATCATAAAAAGCCATGCAAAAAACAATGGAAAGTCGGTAAACGGCTTTGTCAATGAAGCGATCGACGAGAAAATGGAGCGTGACAACACATAATATAAGCGGTTAATGAATTTATAAAGCACGATAATTTGAATATTTTTTTATTAAACGGGATATGTATGTGTGAAATTTCAAAAAAATACCTCGTATTTACCGCCTAATTTGCGCTGTAAGCAGTCTTTGATTGTTTTATGTTTAGTTAATACCTCGAACAAAAGCTTGTCAGAATGCAAAAGAAGGCGTAAATAGGTAGTGTATCAAATTGCATATATAGGCCATATCTGAAATAAACTAAATAGGGAGCGTGATAATATGTCGATTAAGTGTACAGTAATTATACAAAAAGAAGAAGACTGGTACGTTGCAACAGACGTTACAAGCGGGGTTGCTTCACAGGGCAAGTCGATAGACGAGAGCTTGTCTAATCTGCAAGAGGCGTTGACGCTATATTACGAGGACAACGCGCCGGAGAAAAGCCCGGAGCCGGTTTTTGTAACCACTATGGAGGTGGCAATCTGAAATGGGTTCAAAGTACCCGGTTTTAACGCCGAAAGAGGTAACAGGCGCATTGGAGCGGTTCGGCTTTCGATTCGTCAGTCAGAGAGGAAGCCACATGAAGTACAGCAATGGCACAAAGAGCGTGATTGTCCCGAACCATACGGAGGTTGCAAGGGGGACGCTGAAAAGTATACTCAATATGGCCGGTATTGCGCTGGATGATTTTTTAAAGGCTTTATAAGGCGTTGCAATTTGCGTAAAGCTTAGTAAAACTTAGTAACTTGGGGAAACTTGGTTTTTGTTATTGCAACGTGAATAAGGGGGCGGTAATCTCGTCCCCTATTTTAGTGCGTCAGACCATAGAATCATTACACACTTTATTACACAATACACGCATAAACAAACGAATGTTTGCGAACGAAAAAACGCTGTACGCCTTGATACGTAAGGATTTTCGGCGTTTTACGAAAGTGCGCGAATAGGCAAAAAAAGGACTTTTAATCAAGGTGTCCCGAGTTCGAATCTCGGATGGCTCACCAATTACATTTAAAGGCAAACGCCGGTAATCGTTTGGATTATCGGTGTTTGTTTTTTTTTCATGTATTTCTGTAATACAGTTCATTATTAAAAATATGGACTATATTCAAGGATTTATCAATATTGACTATATTTTGGGTGAATTGGAAACTAAAATTTCTGTTTATTTTAGAAACTAAACAGAAACTGTTGTATATTGTTCGTATATTGTAATATTGAATCAGAATGGTACAATATGGTCTTGGGTATCACCCGATAAGCAAAAAAGGTGGACGCGGTTATGTAGTGTTTACACAAAAATTACATAAATTTACAGAATATATTGCCTAACTATCAATTAAAAAGATAAAAATGTTACTAAAAATCAACAATTCGTAAGGTCTTCAGTAGACACACCTTGTTATCAATTAGTATGATTGAAGCAAGGGGGTATCCGTATGAAAGCTCGGAAAATGCTTGCAAATCTATTGAGAAATTACAGAAAGACACATAGTATAACACAGGAACAATTTGCGGAGCTATGTGGATTAAGTCCGGACGAGATTAGTCTAATCGAATGTGAAAAGATATCGCCGCGTTTTGATATTGTTTATCGGATATTGGAGGTAATGGGTATTGACTTAGAAAAGAGTTTGAATGTATAGAAAAACAGAAAAGCGCTCTTATACGAGAGCGCTTTTTTATCGGTTTATATATCTTTTAGTTTTTCTGTAATTACATGCTCAATACAAGAGAGTAGCATGGTTTCGTGTGCTTGAAATACGTGCTCTTTTTTGTAAATAAGTAGGTCTTTATATAACATAGTAGGGGATAGGCTTTTCTTTTCGACAAGAGAATGTGACGTTAAGACTGCCTTTGGAATGGGCGATACCCACATATATGTATTTTTTACGTTTTGCAAAATATCAAACTGGCTCCCGCGTTCATAAACATAAATACGCCTGTCGGGTATTTGGGCTTTTTTTGCATGCTCGGCCGGGTATGCTGTATGAAGCGCGATGTCGCCATGCAGTATTTCCGTATAGCCTTCGAGCATACTGTTATGAATGCTGCTATAAGCTGCGAGCGGACTGTCTTTCGAGAACAGAACAAGCGGGTGGTACTCCAGCAAGATGCGGTAGTCAAGTCCCTTTTCCTTGAGTGTATAGAAAAAATAGCTTTCATAGGCCTCCTGTACACGGATGACGCCGAAATCAGCTTCGCCGTCGGCGACGTAGTTGATAGTATCCTGCGAATTTCGTTCCCGGAGATTGATGGAAATATGATTTTCCGGGCCGATTTGGTTTAAAAAATCGGTAAATGCAATGCTGATATAGGTCGCGCGCGGCATACAGAAATTTAGGCTGAGGGTTTCGCTTGTGTGCGGTTTGTATATCGCCTCCAGCGCCTCCATCTGCGCCACAATTGTACGGGCGTAGGCCAAAAATTCGACACCGTTTTTCGTAATTTCGACGCCCTTTGCGCTGCGTAGAAAAATTTTCGTACCGATTTCGCCCTCCAATTCCTTAACCGCTTTGCTAAGATTCGGCTGGCTCATGTATAAATTTTGCGCCGCTTTTGTAATTGAGCGCGTCTTTTCAATTTCAAGCGCATATTTTAGCTGTGTAAAGTTCATAATATCACCATTCGGCAAATATTCGGTATCTAATATTGTTAAGAAAATATCATAAATTTAATTTATGTAGTTTATAACAATTATATATTACCCAATTGGAAAAATCAATGCTAAAATAAGAGCATAGAAGGATTGTTACAAAAGTAACAAAATGTGTTGAAAAAGAAAGGATGGGATTTGTTATGGCACGTTTTACATTACCGAGAGACATTTACTATGGGCCCGGCGCGATTGAGGAGCTCAAGAACCTGAAGGGCGCAAAGCGCGCAATTATTGTAACGGGCGGCAGCTCGATGAAGCGCGGCGGCTTTTTACAGAAGGTGGAGGATACGCTGGGGAGCGTTGGAATCGAGACTATGCTGTTTGAAGGCGTAGAGCCCGATCCGTCGATTGAAACTGTGTTTAAGGGTGCAAAGGCGATGCAGGAGTTTGAGCCGGATGTCATTGTTGCAATCGGCGGCGGCTCTCCGCTCGACGCGGCAAAGGCGATGTGGGTGTTCTATGAGTATCCGGACAAGACGTTCGACGACATCAAAGATCCGTTTACAATGCCAAAACTGCGTCAAAAGGCAACCTTTGTTGCGATTCCGTCTACAAGCGGTACGGCGAGCGAAGTAACGGCGTTCTCTGTTATCACGGACTATTCGACGCATATCAAATACCCGCTTGCTGACTTTGAAATTACGCCGGATATTGCGGTACTTGACACTGATATCCCGCTGACAATGCCGAAGAAGCTGACGGCGCATACGGGTATGGACGCGCTGACGCACGCGATTGAGGCGTACGTTGCAACGGCGAGAAGCGGCTTTTCTGACCCACTTGCATTGCAGGCGATTTCCGATATTTTCGACAGCCTGATTGATTCGTACAACGGCGACGTAGAAGCACGCGGTAAGATGCATATTGCACAGTGCTTGGCGGGAATGTCGTTCTCGAATGCGCTGCTGGGCATCGCGCACAGCCTTGCGCACAAGACCGGCGCAGTGTTTGAGATTCCGCACGGCTGCTGTAACGCTATCCTGCTTCCGGCTGTAATTCAGTACAATTCCCGCGTATGTATGGAGCGTTATGCAACAATTGCAAGAGCGGTGGGACTGCCGGGTAACACAGACAAGCAGCTTGTTAACTCGCTGGTTGACGCAATTAAGGATTTGAATAAGAAGCTTGGCATTGCGCAGAGCTATAAGGATAACGGCGTGTCGGAGGAACTGTTCAACGCGAATGTTGACGCGATTTGTGAAAATGCGGTCAAAGACCCGTGCACAGGCTCGAACCCGCGCCCTATTGACGTAGAAAATATGAAGAAGGTACTGACCTGCGCTTACTACGGCGAGGATGTTACGTTCTAAATTTTAACAAGAAAAAAGTCCGCATTTAAACGCGGACTTTTTTTGTATTATACAATAAATTAGCGTACAAACCTGAAGAATTGCATTCCCGCTCTGCGGGAGGAGGGGCAATACCCGACAGCAATTCTTCTAAGCGCAAAAGCTCCGCTTTTGCGTATTTTATACAATCACACGAACCGCAAGCACGTCGTCGACCGCCTTAATTTTTTCAACCGTATCGTCC
>URQR01000125.1 GCA_900550065.1 uncultured Eubacteriales bacterium
CCGCTCCTTTGCCCGCTCAAATGTATCCTCAAGCCCTAAAAGCAACATTGCCGATCCGACCGACCCGGCACAGACCGCCGTCCAGTTGTTTTTCGGCCACGACAGATTTTGCTCCATATAAGGGGCAATGATCCTTCTTTTGATTTCCCGATACACCCGCTCGCGCACAAGCGGTGCGAGCCGCTCGCCAAGCAGGGCGTAGACCTCGCTTAGCGCAAACGCCGTCTCCGCGGCAAACAAATCGACTGTCAGCATATGCTCGTCCATGTCCGCCTGCTCCCTGCCGCGTACATGCGCCGGAAGCGCCCATGTAAACTCGTCGCAAATTGCCCACAAAATATCTTCCAGCCCCAAAAGCCACTTTTCTTCCTCTGCGCTAAGTACCATAGCGGTAAAAACGTTTAGCCGCCGCCTATGCTCGGTATATATCGCCTCGTATGCCGTGCGGTTTCCTGTTCTCCAGAAGCTTATATACTGCGCGTACGGCAGCGATTCGACCGGCGTATCTAAATACGTCTTCGCAGCCGCACGAATCGGCTTTAATAATTTTTCGCTATGCGCATTGGATGGAATTTTAGACACAAAAGGATGCTTCATTTTTGATTTGCCTCCTTAATTTTTTCCTAATTATATCAAAATATTGGGTTAAAAGCAAACGCAATTCTCTTATTATTTGTGATTTTATTGACAAATTGTTACACGATATTATTGCGATTGTAACAGTTTTGAAATGGAAATTATTTTATATTTATTGTATAATTTTTTTTCATACCCTTCTCCTCGCCGTCCGGGAGCAAGGGTATTTGTATCTCATACACCATGTTTCATAACGTAAAAGGGGGGATACGATGGGTACACCATTGCAAGAAAAGAAACAAAAACCAGGAATTACAGCACAGTTTATGCGGCTCTATCATTTTTTAGAGCATGCACCCGCGTTTCGGTTTCTGGCCACAACCACATTCCTTATCACGCTGCTTTACTCTCTGCTCCGAATCTTTGAACCGGAGCTCCTGCGCCGCGGCGTTGACGCAATCGAGTATGGGAATGCAGAAGCGCTGATGCAGACCGGCGTCTGGGAACTGATTTTTGGGGTCACCTTCTGCGCGGCAACAGCTCTTGTATACGCATTCGAAATCTACTCGACCACAAAAATGCTCGAAGGACTACAGGTCAAGCTGTTCGACAAGGTGCTTTCCTTGCGCAAAGCCGCGCTTGAAAAGTTCCCGTCCGGCAGTATTATTTCAAACATCGTCAATAATTTAGAGGAGATTGTAAACGAGGGATTCATGTACGGCGTAGTCGATATGCTGCGCGGCATCTGCTTCGTCGCCGTCTGCGTCGTATATATGGCAATTGTCGACTGGCGGTTATGTATCGCAATTGTTATTTACGATTTCATGCTCCGCTATCTGTGCGAATACTTTGGCAAGAAGCTGCAAAAGGTGTCTGAGCGGCTTGTCGCGGTCATCAAGGGCAACAACAGCTTTATTATCGAATTGCTCAATAACATGATTACAATTCGTTCCTTCCACCGCGAATCCTTTTTCAGCCGCCTGCTGCACGCAAAAGAAAAGGAAACGCAGAAAGCAAGCGTACAGCGCGCCGCGTGGCGGCTTGTTTTACAGGAAATGATTTGGATGGGGATGAAGGTCGGCGAATATCTCGTTATTTATGGCATCGGTGGTGTGCTGGTCTACATGGGAACGGGCAGTATTGCCACAGTGACTGCGTTTGTATCGACCTCCATGCTTCTGATTGATGGAATCAATTTTCTCATTTGGGGGTATTCGGGGCTGAAACAGTCTCTGCCGGCAATCGACAGTATTGAAGAAATCATGAATCATAAGGACATTGAACCGGATGTGGCAGAACCGCTGCCCGAATCAAGCGCAGACCTTATCTGCGAACATCTGAGTTTTTCGTTTGGGGCGCGCAAAATCCTCGACGACGTTAGCTTTACGATTCATCCCGGCGAAAAGGTGCTCATCAAGGGCGAAAATGGCTCCGGAAAGTCGACGCTTTTGAGCCTGATAGCGGGTCTGTACCAGCCGGATTCGGGTAAAATCGTGTATGGCGGGCGGGACGTAGCCAGCGCGGGTCTCAATACCTTTTGTCAAACGTACCGCTACATATCACAGACCAGCAATATATTAGAGGGGAATGTTTATGAGAATTTGTCGTTTCGTTACGGCGAATCAAACATCCATTGCGACGAGGTACTATGCCAATTACGGCTGGAGCATATCAAAGATTCACAGCCAAAACAACTCTCAGAAGGGGAAAAACAGCGTCTAAACATCGGGCGCGCGCTGTACCGTAAAACCGGAGCGCATCTAATTCTGGGGGATGAAATTTTTGCAAATGTGGATAAGGAAAATGCAGTGCGGATTGCCGCGCTGCTATGGGAGGAATTTGCAGGAAAAACAGTATTATTTGTCTGCCATGAAATGATAGCGTTTCCCTTCGACCGAGTATTGCTCGTCGAAAATGGAACCGTGAAGGAGGTGGCGAACGTATGAAATTCCGTGACAACAAGCTGCTTAAGCATTTTGTATGGAAAAATATCTGGTGGGTTTTGCTCATATTTGGATTGATTATTCTTGCGAATTGCTGCCGTGTTTGGGCCGCGGCTCGGGTAGAGACCATCGTAGATATGCTGTCGGCGCGCAGCCAGCCGCTTTCTGTTGTGCTGGGCTTCATCCTGCTTTCCGCTCTGATTATGTTCGCCTATTACGCCGGGCGGTACGTTTATCAAATGATTGGAAAATATTTAACTTTTAAGCTTGCAACTGTAACGCGTGTCAAGCTGACAGAGCATTTGGCAAAAATACCATTTCGCAAATATGAAGAATTTGTCGTAGGCGACGTACAGTCTATTATCCGTAACGATGTCACGGCCGCAACAGAAATTATGGGCATGATGACCATGCTTGTAGCAAATTTATTTCTTTTGCTGGTTACGGGCGGCTATATGGTCTATATCAATCCAAAAGCGGGGATCATTGTTGTTTCCGTTTCAATTGTGGTTTCTGTTATAAATCAGCTTCTGCTTCGTATCGGCAAACGCTATCTTGCAAAAATGCGCGACGCGATTGGCGATATGAGCGGCGTGATTGAAACAAGCGTACGCGGAATGGACACGGTAAAAACGTACGGTGCACAGGAGTATGCACAAAGCTTTTTTATGAAGCATAAACGTGTATACAATAAAAATAGCTACCGTTGGGCAGCCTTTTATGCGGCGCGGGAAACAATCGTCACGATTATCCGGATTGGCGGTATGTTTACTGCGATGCTCTATCTTGGCTTTATGGGAATTCAGGGCGAAATGAGCCTTGGACAGGTATTCGTATTCATAACGCTGCTGCGCGATTTTATCATGCCGCTGGAGGTATCGCTCAGATATGCAGTAAGTATTGCAGTGTCCTCCGTCTCGTGGGGTCGAATCCGCAAGGTGCTTGACCTGCGACAAGACCCACATGTAAAACAGGCGGAGCCTTATCCTGCACTTGATACAGCACAGGTTCGCAATATTTGCTTTTCATACGATGGGAAACAAAATATTTTAAACGATTTTTCTATTCACCTGCAAAAGGGAAAGTCCCACGTTCTGCGCGGGGAAAGCGGATGCGGAAAGTCGACCTTTCTAAAAATTATGACAGGTCTTTACGAGCCGGATAGCGGCGGATTTTATGTGAACGATATGCCTGCTGAAAAACCGCGCTTAATTAGCAGTACTGTTTTCGTCGCAGCTAACAACCCGCTCTTTTCTATGAGCCTCTACGATAATATTACGCTTGGTAATGTATCTGTTACAAAAGAGCAGTGTATGGCTCTGGCGGATGATTTAGGGATTGGAGAATGGATTCGCTCCCTGCCGAGTGGGCTCGACACGATGGTGACGGAAAACGGCAATAACCTGTCGGGCGGACAGCGGCAGATGATTAACAATATGCGCGCACTTTTGTCCGATGCAGCAATTGTAATCTTCGATGAGCCAACCTCGGCACTCGATAAGGAAAAGGAAGCATTGTTTTCCGCAGCAGTCGACCGAATTAAGGGGCAGCGGCTTGTGCTAATCACCTCACATCGGGGCGATGTAATCAGTAGCTGCGATCAGGTATTTAGTTTTTAAAAGTTGTTAAAAAATCCCGCTAAATGCGGGATTTTTTTATTCAAACACTATTATTGACTTTTTTAGAAATCTAAAAAAAGCATTGACATTGTTTTGTATATTGTACATATATTTTATAGCTCAATTATCCCCCCAAACAAAAAAAGCCGGGGCGTCCCCCGGCAAATTAAGTCCCCGCAGTTTTATACCTTCCCTGATCGTGGGAGAATTACTCCTGCGGGAATATTAGGCAGCCCCGCCATTGCAAACTCAATCCAATACCGTACCACAAACTCCCACATCTTCTACCCCTCCCACATGCCACAATTATTAATTCTCCGATTCTCGTTCGTCCCAACAATTTCCACCCCGTTATGCAAGATAAAGCTCCCGCCGCCGTCCAATTTGATTGCGTCCGTTATCCCCAACGCCCGCAAAATCCAAAACATACTCTCATACCCGCACTTCGCCGCAACGTACACAGGAATACCGCCGCGCAGCCCTAAAAATCCATGCCACGTCTCGTACAGCTCGCTGCCGTCGTAGCCCTCCGCCCTGATTTCGTCCATCGTCACCTGCCGGCCGCCGCGCGCAATCGGAATCCCGCTAATTGCTGCCCGCAAGTCAAGTATTGTCGAAAGGTCGTCCGTCCGCACCATCCCACAGCCGCCCGCGTTCGTCGTGTAGATGGTCGTCAGCTTCTTTTTCGCTACATTAATCCAGTCCGCATTGTCCTTACTCTGACTGAAAATCCAGCCGCTGTCGGCTAAATTGCCAATCGGAATTGTGCTCCCGTCCGCATTTTTTGCAAAAAATCCCGCGTTGAAGTAGTTCGGCACGCCAACATCGCGCTTCGGGCAGTCGAAGATGTGGAACCCCAGCGAAAGCGGGTTGTCGATGGTTTGGACGTAAACCTCATCTAATTTTTGCACTGTGAGTGGCATGATATTTTCCTCCTTTAAACTATTTTTAAACGCTTCCCACGCGTCCGTATCGAGCACGAACGGCGCAGGACAGCACTTGTGCGTCACGTCGTAGTGACGAAGAACATTCGGTGCATCAATATTGTATTCGCGCATGAGCGCACGCGTTAACTCCGCCGCTTTTTGAACAGTGGCACTGTCAAAATACCAGTCTCCATGACTGTCTTTATGACAGCACAGCTCAATTCCAATCGCGTTGTCGTTGCGGCACTCCGGGTGATAATACCTGCCGCCCGGGTCGTGTCCGCAGTGCCACGCACAGTCTTTCGGGGCGACGCTTTGATACACCGCGCCGCCCTCGCTTGCGTGGCCCACGTAAAAGTGCGCGCTTGCGCCGACGTTTGATGAGCCGTAATATTTTACGTTTGCGAGTGCGCTGCCTGTTGCGCCGACGTAGTGGATGACAATGTACTTTATCGTGTCGCGCCGCCCTCGCCGGTAGTTGCGCGCGTCACACGGGTAGGATTTATTGATGAACATTGTACCCCTCCTATCAAAAAAGCACACCGATACTATCAGTGTGCTTGACGAAATATGTAGTTTATTGTATAATGCGTTTAAGCAGATACAGAGGTTTTGTATAAGGACGGTTGGCACTCCCTTTTAGAGAGGGGGTGATGCGAATGAAATACATACTAAAGATTATTTTCTTTGTAATTGTATTCCTACTCGCTTTTGCTATAAAAGCAAACTAGCCGTCCCCCGCTAAGGATACGGCTAGTTTTTAGCTTTACTCCGAGGCCAACCGTTCTAAACGGCTAACTTCTGTATCTGTGTTTTTATTATACTACTCCATGTTTCATTTGTCAAGCATTTCCCACACCTCCCACTTCTGCACAATTTTATTGCCTTCTACCTCATACCAATCCGTAATCTCTTCCGGATTCGCCCCCGCCGGCGGTGCAGTTTCTTCTAATTCATAATACCCCTCCGCCTCCGCTGCTTCCGCCTGCGTGCACAACAGGTTCCGGTACCCGCTTACTGCCCGCCCGTCGCGCAGCACGCCGTTCTCCGGCGGTATCATAGGCCGCCCGTCAATTAGTTTGTATACCATTTGTTATACCTCCTCC
>URQR01000126.1 GCA_900550065.1 uncultured Eubacteriales bacterium
AAAAGGCAAAGGTGACGCCGACCGCCAGTGCGTCGATGCTCGTCGCAATTGCGAGCGGTAGCATGGTTTTAAAGCGAAACGAGGCGTCGAGCCGCTCGCTCTCGCCAAACGATTCACGGACCATGTTAAAGCCAATCAAAGCCAGCAGCACAAATGCAATCCAGTGGTCGATATCTGTAATAAGGGATTGGAACTGTGTGCCCAAAAAGTAGCCGATTAGGGGCATCAGCGCCTGAAAGCCGCCGAAGTATAACCCGGCGGTCAGAGCGTGCTTTACTTGCAGTTTTCTGACCGACAGCCCCTTGCAAATGGAAACCGCAAAGGCGTCCATAGACAGCCCCACGGCAATCAGTTAGTGTTCTAAAAGTTTCATTTTGTATCCCCCTTCTGTAGTGAGAGCACAAAAAACGAGCCCTACCCACATCTCTGCGGATAAGTCTCGTCATTTCAAACAAAGCCAGGAAATATGCTTCCAGTATGTTGACTTCGTCACGCTGCCGCGCCGACTACTCCCTTATTCTTTTGTAATCTTACTATAAATTGTATTCTGTGTCAACCTTTTACGATAAATTCTTTCAGAGCGTTATGCGCAGCTGGACGCATTGCGGCTCGATTTAGCAAGACAGTCCTGTGTGATTTGCACCATCTGTGCCTTCTTTTGCTCCATATCCGCAACCAGCTTAAACTGTGTGCGTGCGCGGTCGAGGTTTTGCCCCTCATAGTGTGTTTTAAAGTAGGTATCGCCGTTTAAATAGTCGGTCAGAAAGCGCATCCCGCACTCGAGCGTCAGCAGACGCGCGGAAAACGGCAGGAGCTGTTTTTCCTTTTGCGTTAAAAACGTCGCCGTTTCTTCTAAAAAACCCTTTGTAAACGCCTCGTAGAGCGCCATATCACAATATACTTTATCAAGGTCCTGTTCGTCCTCGGCGGCAGAGCTTGCGCCGAACCGAATCGAATCCCCAAAATCGTACAGGATTGAGCCGGGCATCACGGTGTCTAAGTCGATGACGCATATGGGCGCACCCGTTTCATCGTCAAGCATAATATTGTTGAGCTTTGTGTCGTTATGCGTTACGCGCAGGGGCACTTCGGCCGTGCCGAGCAGGTCTGTAACGACCGCTGTGTCCTCCTTGTGTGCGCGCACAAAGCCCAACTCTGCGCGCACTTGCTTTGCTCTTTGGCATCTGTCCTGCGCAGCAGCCTCCATCACGGCCTCGTAGCGCGCTGGCGTGTGGTGGAAGGCAGGGATTGTTTCGTACAGCAAGGAAGGGTCAAAATCGGACAACAGGGAAAAAAAGCGCCCGAAGCCCTTTGCGGCGTTGTAAAATACAGCGGGGGAGGGCTTTTCCGAGTAGGAGCTCGCACGCTCAATAAAAGAATACATACGGAAGTAGTCCCCCTGCTTCGTTTTATAATACGGCTTTCCGTCGAGCGTATTGATCACGTGCAGGACGGCGCGCGGGTCGTCGCTTCCCTGCGCCCTACGCTTTTTTCTGATATGCTCCGTTACGAGCACAATATTGTGCATGACCTGATCGGGATGATGAAACACGTCGCGGTTGATACGCTGTAAAATATAGTTTTCTTTTGCCTGCGCCAAATAAGTATCGTTGATGTGCCCGTCGCCATAGGGCGAGATTGCCTGATAGGTATCAAATTGCGCTGCAATTTTGTTTAAGTCGTAGTTTGTCATACGGATTACCTCCTTTTCTACCCTTATCATAACACGGAACAAAGAAAAAATATTTAACTATTCGGACAGCGTTTTTGTCTTTTTAGTTGTTTTGCGCGTTCGGTTATGATAAAATATAGGAAAAACAATTATAGCGGATTTCAAAAGTAATATAACAGCAGATAGGAGGCAAACAAATGGAGTATCAGGCGACGGAACTCAAGGAAGTGTTCCGTGTGAAGAAAATTGTAACGGTACATTATTTTGAATATACGAAAGACTTTGCTTTCGACGGCGAGGCGCACGATTTTTGGGAATTTGTCTACGTAGATCGCGGTGTGATTGACATTCGCGCCGACGAGCGGCGCTACCGCCTAAAGCAGGGAGAGATGACGTTTCATAAGCCGGGAGAGTTTCATGCCCTGTATGCTGACGGCAGCGTTGCGCCGAATCTTGTAATTGTATCGTTTCTCTGCCGCAGTAAGGCGGCGCGTTTTTTCAGCGACCGGATTTTTAAAATTAACGGTGAGCAAAAGGAATATCTCTCTACCATTGTGAAGGAAGCGGGTAAGGCGTTTGACTCCCCGCTTGCCGATCCAAACTTGAAGCTGCTGTCGCGGCGAACGGACGCGGTCTTCGGCGCGGAGCAGATGATTCGGTTGTCGCTCGAGGCGCTTTTGATTTCCCTTTACCGCGGTTATTTTATACGGCCCGAGGCACAGCGTCCGCTGTCTGTGCTGACGGAGCGGCTGGATAGTAATATTGTGGAAGCTTTGGTCGAATTTATGGAGGAAAATATTGACCGAAATTTGGAATTTTACGATTTTGTCAGGCTGGCTAACATCAGTCCCACACGGCTAAAGACCGTTTTTAAAAATAAAACAGGCATGGGGGTCGTACAGTATTTCAGAAAGATGAAAATTACGCGAGCAAAGCTGTTTATCCGTGAAAACGACTATAATTTTACACAGATTGCACTTCTGCTCGGCTACGACTCGATTCATAGCTTCTCGCGCCAGTTTAAGGCGGTCGAGGGGATGTCGCCGCGTGAATACGCAAAGTCTGTCAAGCTAAATTTATCGTAAAGATTGCTAAAACGGATTGCCCCTTCATACATATATAGTAGAAAACAGGGACGGACGGTGTATGTATGGGGCTGTTTGAGATTTTTTTAATTGGTGTGGGGCTTAGCATGGACGCGGTGGCGGTCTCTATGACAAATGGAATGGTGTATCAGTGTGTCAGCACAAAAAAACTTTTGGCAATGCCGCTCTTTTTTGGCTTGTTTCAAGCGCTTATGCCGCTCTTAGGCTTTTTTGCCGGCAGCTTTTTCGCCTTTTTTATCCGGAAGTATTCCGGCATTGTTATTTTGGCGATCTTGGGTATGATAGGGGTGAAGATGGTAAAGGACGGTTTTTGCCATAACGCAGAGGAACGCTGTATTACAAAGGTTTTTACGTACAAAATCCTTTTTTTGCAGGCGGTCGCAACGAGCATCGATGCGTTTGCGGTCGGTGTGGGCTTTGCCGCGCGCGGGACGGACATTTTGTTCGCTGTCGGCGTGATTGGCCTTATTACGCTGCTGTTGAGCTTTCTCGCTATATTGATTGGCAAACGGTTCGGTGATTTGCTCGGCGCGAAGGCGGAAATTGTTGGAGGGATTATTTTAATCGCCATAGGGATTAAGGCAGTGTTACCGTTATAATTTGCAACGGAATAACGAAAGAAAAAGCGAAATGGGGGATATGATGTTACTTAAGCACTCAGATTTTATCATACGCGATGCTGTTGATACGGATGCACAAACTTTGTGTGCTTGGTGGAATGACGGCGATATCATGGCGCATGCGGGTTTTCCAAAAGGCTTAAACACGTCGCCGGAACACATCCGGGCCGAATTGAAAGGCGATTCAGACGAATCGGGGAGGAGGCTGATTATTGAGAAAGAAGGACGGCCAATTGGTGAAATGAATTATAAGAATAAGGGAAACAATATCGCTGAAATTGGAATTAAAATTTGTGATTTTTCTATACAGAATAATGGAAGTGGAAAGGTTTTACTCAGTATGCTGATTCGAACATTGTTTTCATGTGGCTATCATACGATTACTTTGGATACGAATTTAGACAATACAAGGGCACAACACGTATATGAGAGACTCGGCTTTCGCAAAATACGTGTCAATATTGATTCGTGGACAGATCAATTGGGGAAAAAACAATCCTCAGTCGATTACGAATTGACGGAACATGATTTTATTAGTTTTGTTTAACAGCTAATTACCGCCCTGTATAAAAATAACGCAGAAATTATAAAATAGAGTTAAAATAGCAAAAAACAGTTGACAGGACAGAGAAAATGCAGTATACTATCAGCAACATATAAATCATAGTATACTTATAGGATTATAGGGATAAAGAGCGAGGAGGAAAAAGTATGGCAAACGTTTTTAAAAGTGTAACGGAATTAATCGGGAAAACACCGCTTCTGGAGCTGGAAAACTTTCGTACGGCAAACGGTGCGGACGCGAAGATTGTCGCAAAGTTAGAGTATTTCAACCCGGCGGGCAGCGTAAAGGACCGGATTGCGCTGGCGATGATTGTCGACGCAGAGCAGCGCGGCGCACTAAAAGAGGGCGCGGTCATCATTGAGCCGACGAGCGGCAACACGGGCATTGGCCTTGCGAGTGTGGCGGCGGCGCGCGGCTACCGCGTGATTTTGACCATGCCGGAAACGATGAGTGTTGAGCGGCGGAATTTGCTAAAGGCGTACGGTGCGGAGCTCGTGCTCACAGACGGCAAGCTGGGGATGAAGGGCGCGATTGCAAAAGCGCAGGAGCTCGCGGCACAGATGGAGGGCGCGTTTATTCCGGGACAGTTTGAAAACCCGGCGAATCCGAAGGCACATATCGAAACGACTGGACCGGAAATCTGGTCGGATACGGACGGACAGGTTGATATTTTTGTTGCAGGCATTGGAACCGGCGGCACGCTGACCGGCGTTGGGACATATTTAAAAAGTAAAAACCCAGCAATTCAGATTGTGGGCGTAGAGCCGAAGAATTCGCCTGTACTGACCGAGGGAAAAGCCGGCCCGCACGGCCTGCAGGGAATCGGCGCGGGATTTGTGCCCGATGTACTCGATACGAAAATTTACGACGAGGTGATCCCGGTACAGGAGGAGGACGCATACAGCGCTGCGCGGCAAATTGCTGCAAAAGAGGGGATTTTGGTCGGGATATCCTCCGGCGCGGCGGCGCACGCGGCGCTGGAGCTGGCGAAACGGCCGGAAAACGTAGGTAAGACGATTGTTGTGCTGCTGCCTGATACGGGCGACCGGTATTTATCGACACCTCTATTCGGATAATATTACGAAAGATGAGGGAAGGGGTTATGGTAAAGATTGAAGAATGGGTCAGCCGCCTGCGGGCGGAGCTGCTCACCGCGTTTGGCGAAAGGCTGGTTTATCTCGGCTTACAGGGCAGCTACCGCCGCGGTGAAGCGGACGATGCAAGCGATATTGATATTATGGTTGTGCTCGACACGGTGTGCGCAGCGGATTTGGAACAATACCGCGGCATCATCGGCCGGATGGAAGAAGCGGAAAATGCGTGCGGCTTTATTGGCGGACGGGCGGAGTTGCTGCACTGGCCGAAGCACGAATTGTTTTTGCTTGTGCATGAGACACTGGACTGCTACGGTTGTTTAAAGGATCTAATACCGGACTATAGCCGGGAGGATATCGTGGATTTTGTACGGATTAATACGGCGAATTTGTACCACGCGCTCTGCCACGGGTATCTATATGGCGACTGCCTTGCGTCTCACCTAAAAGGCTGTTATAAGGCGGTGTTTTATATCTTGCAAAACTTGCACTACTTACAGACCGGTGTATTTATTGCCACGAAGCGCGGTCTGCTCGATACGCTGTGCGGCGACGATTACGCTGTGCTGAATACGGCGGTGCGGCTGCGGGCAGGGGAACAAGCCAAACCACAGGAAAGCTTTGCGCTTCTGCTGCGATGGTGCCAGACGGTTTTGTGCCAATGTGCGTAAGCAACAGGCGAGATGTGTGCCCGCCACCGGAAAATGGCGGGCTTTTGCTTTACAAATTTGGATTTATTCAGTATAATATACGCAAAAGAAAACGGTTGTTTAAAATGTAATTTTACAAAAATACATGGATAAGCGGAAAATGGGGAAAAGCTATGTGTAAAAAGGTTATGGTTGCTATGAGCGGCGGCGTGGACAGCTCTGTTGCAGCCGCTTTATTAAAAGAAGCCGGCGACGTAGTCTGCGGCGCAACGCTCAAGCTCTTTTCGGGTGAGCAGATAGAAGAGTCGCCGACGCGGACGTGCTGTTCGCTGACGGACGTCGAGGATGCGCGGCGCGTGGCGCATAAGATGGGATTTGACCACTTTGTGTTCAATTTCGGCGACGACTTTCGGCGGTGTGTGATGGACAAATTCGT
>URQR01000127.1 GCA_900550065.1 uncultured Eubacteriales bacterium
AATAAAGCATTCGTAAGTTTTTTGTTGGCTGTATGTCTGATTTTAAACAGCGTCTGCGCTGTGTTTGCCAATGAAACAATAGAGTTATATAAGACGGTCCATATTGCGCAGGAGCGCACGGCAGACTATTTGAAGCAGACTGTGCCGGAGCCTGTGTTCGGTTCTGTCGGCGGCGAATGGACAGTGTTTGGTCTTGCGCGCGCGGGGATGCTGGACGAAGAATACGCACGGCGCTATTATGAAGGGCTGGCGCACTATGTAAGCAGCGTGGAAGGTGTGCTCAGCACGCGTAAATACACCGAATATGCGCGGGCCGTGCTTGCGCTTGCCGCGCTCGGTAAGGATGTGCACGATGTAGGCGGCTACAATTTATTAGCGCCGCTGACCGACTATAAAATGGTTACGCGTCAGGGGCTTAACGGCGCGATATTTGCGCTTTTGGCGATTGATGTCTATGATGCGGCAGAATTCGACGAGTTGCTTTTTGAGGAAGACAGCGAGGTGAATTTTTCTCTGCTTGATTACTATTTTCAATATATATTAACCCGCGTGCATGCGGACGGTGGCTTCGGGCTTGGCGACAAATCCGATCCGGATGTTACGGCGATGGCGCTGTGCGAGCTATCTAAGTATCGTGAAGACGAATTGGTCAAAGGATTTATACAAAACGCGTTGGGCTATCTTTCGGCTGTGCAGAAGGAAGACGGCGGGTTTGTAAGCGAGGGGGTTTCCAATTTTGAGAGTGTGGCGCAGGTTGTAATTGCGCTGTGTCAGCTTGGAATTGACCCCACGGCGGACAGCCGGTTTATTAAAAACGGGAATCATCTTATCGACGTACTTTTATCGTATCAGAACAGCGACGGAAGCTTTTCGCATACTTTGGACAAGGAAAGTGACCTGATGGCGACAGAGCAGGGGATGCTCGCTTTGACGGCGTATGTCCGCCTGCGTGAAGGGAAAACGGGTCTATACGATATGCCGCGACGCGACGGTTCTTATAGCGACCTGACCTCGCATTGGGCAAGGGAGGCGGCCTTGCTGATGCTTGCGGACGAAATAATTTTACCCGATAGTAATAGGGTCTATGGAGTGGACAGACCGCTGCGGCGCGACGAATTTACGCGCGCGGCCGTTTGTGCGGTGGGCGGCAATGTTGCGCTGACCGATACGGATAAGCTGCCTTTTGCGGACGTTTCGGACGAATATCGCCCTTATGTTGCCTATGCGCTGCAAAACGGGCTTGTTAACGGGGTCGACGAGACGCATTTTGCGCCGCAGGATAATGTGACACGCGCGCAGACGGCGGCGATTTTGTATCGGTATTTACAAAAGCAGTACCAGCTCGGCATGAGCAAAACGAGTTTGGATACGGTTAAAACGTTTACCGACTGGGCAGACTGCCCGGAGTGGAGCCAAGAGGCGTTCGCCTTTTGTGTTGACAGTGGTATTTTGATTGGAAATGACGGGCGGCTTTTGCCGAACGACCCAATCACAAAGGCGGAAATGAGCGTGATTTTGCAGCGTTTTATCGGCTGGATGAATGAAATTACAGCGTGAGGTGGTTCATTATGAAACGAATCGGTTTCCTTTGTGCGGCGATATGCCTTGTACTATTGCTTTGCGCATGTGGGGGTAAGTCCACGGACAGCACGCCTACAGTGGCGCCAACGCCGGAAGCGGTACAAGGTGTGACTCCGGCACCGAATGATACGTCGACCGATATATCGACCGATACATCGGTGGATATACAACAGCAGGCCGCGCCGGACGCTGATGCTGTATCGACATCGGATACAAATCCAACACCGGCAGCAGTACCGACGCCAACGCCGGAGGTACCGGAAACGCCTGAGCCGACACCGGTATCGACGCCGGAAAAACGAGCGGATACTGCTACGATTGGTATCGACTGTCATATGGCGCTTGCAAACTACGATAAATTAGACAGTGCGCTCAAGGATGAGCGGTTTGTGCCGTCGTCCGGCGTTATTTTAGCGGACACACAGGTCGAGCTAACAGGCGGGGAGTCTGTATACGATGTCCTGCAAAAGGCGTGCAAGCAAAATAAGATTTTGATTGAATGCACCTACACGCCGGGGACGCGGGCCGCGTATGTGGAAGGAATCAACAACCTGTATGAGTTTTCGTGCGGGGACTTAAGCGGATGGATATACAGCGTAAACGGGAGCTTTCCGTCTATCAGCTGTTCGGAGTACAAGGTGTCGGCCGGCGACGTGATTCGGTGGCGGTACACGTGCGATTTGGGGCGCGACGTAAAAGGGGAATGAGGGATTTTTGTGTACAATGTGTTTGACAGCTACCATCCGGTTAGCGCGCTGGTATATTTTTGTGCTGTAATCGTTTTTCCGATGGTTTTTATGCATCCTTTATTATTGAGTCTGTCGGCAATCGCTGCCGTTGCCTACGCAATATTTTTGTGCGGCTGGCGGAAAATGTGGAAACGGCTTGTGGTCGGCGTTGTGTTTATGGCGTTTATAGTGTTTGTCAACGTGCTGTTTAACCACAGGGGGATTACAGTATTATGCTACTTGGGGGACAATCCGCTTACGCTGGAGTCGATTTTGTATGGCGCGGGCAGCGCATTGATGATTTTTGAAGTCATGATGTGGTTTATCTGTTTTAACGAGATTATCCGTGCGGACAAGTTTATCTATTTGTTCGGCAAGCTGTCGCCCTCTGTCGCGCTGGTCATATCTATGACGCTGCGGTTTGTGCCGCTGCTGCGGCAGCGTTACGAGCGGATCGACGCGGCGCAGCGTGGATTTGTTACAGAGAGCAAGGGCCGAATTGGCAGTATTAAAACGGCAGCGAAAAAGCTTTCTGCGCTGATTGGGCAGTCTTTAGAGGGCGCGGTGGTCACGGCGGACTCGATGAAGGCGCGCGGGTATGGGAAACGGCGGCGGAGCTGTTTTTCAATTTTTCGGTTTACAGCCGGTGATGGTGTTTTTTGTGCTTTGCTGCTGCTTGGCTGCGCGGCGGTTGCTGCGCTGCTATTTTCTGGAGGAGCAAGTGTGACCTATTTTCCTTACTTTCGGGCGGGAATGGGAGCGGAAAGCCTTTTGGTCTGTGCACTTTACGCACTTATGGGCTTTTCACCAATGATAATTGAGGCGGTGGAGTGGCTGCGATGGAGCTTTATTCAATAGAAAATTTTCATTTTACATATCAGGGCGCGGCGGGAGAAGCGCTTGGCGGCGTGAATCTGACGGTCAACAGCGGCGACTTTGTCCTGCTATGCGGTACGTCGGGCTGTGGCAAAACGACGCTTCTGCGTCATATGAAGCGTGCGCTTGCCCCTCACGGGCAGCAGTCCGGCAGGATTTTGTACAAGGGAACGCCAATTAGCGCGCTTGACGACGAGACAGCTGCGTTTGAGATTGGGTTTGTAATGCAGAACCCGGACGAGCAGATTGTGTGTGACAAGGTTTATAAGGAGCTTGCATTCGGTCTGGAAAGTATGGGCGTAGAAAATGGCATTATCCGCCGCCGCGTGGCGGAGATTGCCAGCTTTTTAGGGCTGGGGAGCTGGTTTACGCGTGACTGCGCGACGTTATCGGGCGGACAGAAGCAGATTTTAAACCTTGCATCCGTTATGGTGATGCAGCCGGAAGTGATTTTGTTAGACGAGCCGACGGCGCAGCTCGATCCGATAGCAGCGATGGAATTTATTGAGGTAATCAAGCGCATCAACAGGGAGCTGTCGATGACAATCGTATTGAGCGAACACAGGCTCGACGACGTGTTCGGTGCGGCGACGCAAGTGATTGTGATGGAGCAGGGACGGCTTTTATGCGGCGCGCCGCCGAAGAATCTGATGCGGCAAATGCGGGAAAGCGGGATACAGACGCCGGTCGCAAAAGGATTTCCCGCTCCGGTACAGGTATATGGCGCGCTTGGCGGAGCGGGGGAGTGCCCCGTTGATGTGCGCGAGGGTCGGCTGTTTTTAGAGGGCAGAATACCGGACGATGTGCCTCCGCCGCCGGAACAGACGCGAAAGGCTGGGCCGGAGGCGATGCGCGTCAGCGATGTATTTTTTAAGTATGAAAAATCGGGTGCAGACGTGCTCAAAGGGCTGGATTTGTCGGTTTATGCGGGTGAGGTTTTGTGTGTATTGGGTGCGAATGCTGCGGGGAAGTCGACCGCGCTGTCAGTTATGGCAGGAGTAAAAAAGCCCTATCGCGGGCGTGTGAAATGCTTTGAAAAGCAGGGGGAAGGCCGGTATACACCTGCGCTTTTGCCGCAGTCGCCGGCTGCGCTGTTTTTGTATGACACCGTATGGGAAGACCTTGTGTCGGTAGGCGGAGCGCACGCGGCTGAAGCTGCGCTTTCGAGTATCGGTATTTTGCATTTAAAGGACAGAAATCCGCTCGACCTAAGCGGCGGCGAGATGCAAAAGGCTGCGCTTGCAAAGCTGTTGCTTGCGAAAAAGGATGTCCTATTGCTCGACGAGCCGACAAAGGGGCTTGATGCGCCGTATAAAGAGGAATTAGCTGCACTTTTGCATCGGCAGGCGAAGGAAGGAAAGGCAGTCGTGCTTGCAAGCCACGACGTAGAGTTTGCGGCGCGCTATGCAGACCGATGTGTCATGCTGTTTGACGGCTGTGTGATGTCACAGGACACGCCGAGACGGTTTTTTTCTGAAAACAATTACTATACAACCAGCGCGAACAAAATGGTGCGGCATAAGGCGCGCTGGGCGCTGACGGCGGAGGATGTGATTTGGCTGTGCAAAAGAAAGCAGGAAGAAAAACGATAATCAGTATAGCAATCATCCTTGTACTGATTCCGCTCGTGCTTGTTTTGGGCGTAAAGCTGGGCGACCGGAATTACGCCGTAACCTCAACCATTGTGGTACTGCTGTCGCTTGCTATGTTTTTTTTAGCGTTTGAACGGCGGCGGGTGCAGGCGCGCGAGCTTGTGGTCGTGGCCTCTATGGCGGCGATTGCCGTCGTCAGCCGGATTATTTTTGCGCCGATTCCACAGGTTAAGCCGATTTTAGCGGTTATCATTGTGACGGGCGCTGCGCTCGGCGCGCAGGTGGGTTTTATGAGCGGCGCAGTGGCGATGCTGGTGTCTAATTTCTTTTTTACGCAGGGGCCGTGGACGCCGTGGCAGATGTTGTGCTTGGGTTTGATTGGGTTTTTAGCGGGGCTGCTTTACCGGTTGCCGATGATGCAAAATAGAGTGGTACTATGTGTATTTGGTTTTTTGAGTGGTTTTTTGTACGGCTTTATCGCCGATATTTGGACGATTTTGAGTATGTCCGAGGCAATTACCGTCTCGCTTATTCTTGGCGTATACGCACAGGCATTTTACTTTAATCTGACATTGGCAATTAGCACGGCAGTGTTTTTATTGCTTGTAGGAAAGCCGATGATTGGAAAATTGGAGCGAATTAAGGTAAAGTACGGTATTTTAGATTTGTAAGTGAATTTATTTGTTGACAAAACGGACGGCTTATATTATAATAATGAAGTTGTAAGTGAGCGGCGCTCGTCTGTGGCAGACTTGACGGAGGTGTATCGGGTGAAGTTATCCGTGAAAGAAGTATTGGCGGATTCGGTTCGCCTTTATTTACAGCATTTTAGACTGCTGGCTCTGCCTGCTTTTTTTCTGGTATTGTTACAGGTGTTTTCGGCGTTGTTTTCCTACTGTATGGAAGTGTATCAAGGTAATCCGGTGCTATTGCTGGGGGTCGGAGCGGCTTTTATTATTTTAGGCTTTGTTCTGTTACTTCTTGCTCCGAAGGTATCAATTGCTTTGTACATTTTGATTGACAATCAGTTTATTGTACATAATAAACATCCGCTTACTTTTACGAGCGCAATGAAGCAAACGTACGGAAAGTATTGGCCGACAATAGGGTACAGTCTTTTATTAGGTCTTGCAATGGCAATTCCGAGTATTGCGCTGATGCGGTGGAATATTCCTTATATGAGTTTTATTAATGTGGTGTTTTTTGCAGTTGTATTGGCGTATTATTACTTTTTACTCCCGATGATTCCTGTTGGGTCAGAAACGGCCGGGACCGCCC
>URQR01000128.1 GCA_900550065.1 uncultured Eubacteriales bacterium
TGTAGACGCCCTTACCCGCCCGGCCGATCTTACTGTTTAATATAATTGCAATATTAATTACGTTAATTGCTAAAAGAAAGTAAAGGTTCTGGCACACGAAGCACAAAACGCCCGCCAGCAGCGCCCAAATTAGCTTTGTAAGCGGATTGAGCTGATGGAAAAAGGATGTGCCCTGTACGTACTGAAGTGTCGCTTTCATAGGCCCGCCCTCCTTTTCACCGCATCGAGCATAGTAGATACGTCATAAACGCCGCCAAAGCCATTCTCGCCGCTTTCCTCCAAAAGCTGCGCCAGCGCGACAATCTGCGTCGGCATCAGCCCCGCTTTTTGCAGAGCGTCCGCCTTTGCCATAACCTCCCGCACAGCGCCGTCCTCCAGCACGCTGCCTTCGCAAAGCAGGATTACGCGCTTTGCGTAATCGGATACAAGCTCCATATCATGCGACACCATAATTACCGTTGTACCGGACTCATTTTGCTGCCGTACGATTTCCATAATTTCGATACATTCGCGGTAGTCCTGCCCCGTCGTCGGCTCATCGAGCACCAGTACAGGCGTTTGCAGCGCCAGCACACTCGCCAGCGCGACCCGCTGCCGCTCGCCGCGGCTTAAATGAAACGGATTTTTGTCGAGCTTCGCCGTCAAATTCAGCCGCGCTGCAGTTTCCTCTACGCGGCGCTCGGCCTCCGCTTTTTCCACACCGATATTGTTCAGCCCAAAGGCAAGCTCCTCGCGCACCGTCTGGGAAAAAATCTGATGGTCGGCGTTCTGGAACAAAAAGCCCACCGAAGCGGCCATCCTGCTTACAGGGACGTCCTTTGTGCTGACGCCGTTTACCGTTACTGTACCGCACGTCGGCTTACTGATGCCGTTGAGCAGCTTTAATAGCGTTGTTTTCCCCGCGCCGTTTTGTCCTGCAAGGGCGACAAACTCGTCCCGGCCGATTCGGATATTAATATCCTTCAGCGTATCCGGCGTGCCTTTTTGATATGTATAACAAACATGCTTTAGCTCTACCATCAGCGCGTCACCGCCTTTACCATTGCGGCGGCCTCGCGCACGCTCGCCGGATATGCGCCGACATACAGCCCCGCCTCCTCCAAAAGGGCGGCAAGCTCCACCACGCGCGGACAGTTGATTCCTAATTCCTTTAGCTTTTTATAGTGGCGCAGCACCATGTGCGTATCGCCGTCGAGAACAATCCTTCCCGCCTCCATCACAGCAATGCGCGAGCAGTACTCCGCCAAGAGCATGACCTTCTGCTCCACAATGATAACCGTGATACCAAGCTGGCGGTTGAGCCGCCGCAGCGTTTCAAACACCTGCCGGCTCCCGAGCGGGTCAAGCTCACTCGTCGGCTCGTCGAGCACCAAGATTTCGGGCCGCAGGGCAACCGCCGCAGCGATACATACCCGCTGCTTCTGCCCGCCCGACAGCGCCGCCGTCCCGCGTGCGCGCAGGCCGCTGATTCCTGTAATCGCAAGCGCGTCCGTAATCCGCTCCTCGATTTCCTGCTGTGGTATACCGTAATTTTCCAGTCCAAAGGCAAGCTCTTCTTCGACTGTTTCCGAAACAATCTGCGCCTCCGGGTCTTGCAGCACGCTTCCAACATGCAGGCTCAGGCGCTTCGGCTCACTTTCCACCGTATCGAGCCCGCACACGCAAACGCTGCCGTAATAGTCGCCGCGAAAGTAGTGCGGCACAATCCCATTCATACTCATCAGCAGCGTGCTTTTGCCCGCGCCCGACGGTCCGATGATACCCACAAAGTCGCCCTTTTTCACTGTAAAGTCAATATTCTCAAGCGCAAACGTATTCGCACCCTTATACTGAAAGCTCAGTTCCTTTATCTCAACCATGCCATTCTCCTCCCCGCTGTCCTTCCTACTCTCTGACCAAAACCTTTTTCAGGACCGGATAGAGGAGAAACGCTATTACGCTGTTAATTGCCGCCGTACCGAAAATTACCGCCGTAAACACGTCAATCGCCATGCCGCTGAGCTCCATGCCCGTTAAAATCAGCACCTTGAGCATCAAAAAGAACGTATAGCCGCTGCACAGCGTCGCAAGAAAGGTGTCAATCACTACTTTAAAGGATAGCCCTTTTACCTCGAGCCGGTAGGGCAGCTTTGCCAAAAGGCAGATTACAACCGCGCCGACAAGCTCGCTGACAATGTTCGCGTACGGCGTCGCGCCCGGCAAAAACATGCAGATGATGCCCGAAATCAGGCCGATGACTGCCGCTTCGACTACCTTTGGCCGCAGGAGCATAATTGCCAGACAGTACATCGCGATAACCATGTTCGGCTTAAGCGGCGTGAACGAAAAAATCGTGTTGGAAAAAATCTTAAGCACCGCGCCCGCCGCAATTAGTACCGCGACGATTAAGATACTTTTGACCGACAGGCCCTTTTCCTGTTTTTCTGCTAATTCCCGTTTCTGTGCTGTTGTTTGCATAAAAAAATACCTCCACATAAATTAAAATTTAGCAGAGGTAGCTTGATTTCTATTTCTTTTCCGGCGCGCTCTCCGCGCCAACTATGCTCTCACTATGCTATACTCATCTCAGCTAAACTCTACTATATTATAATTATACGCGCCGCACCGGCATTTGTCAACAGTTTTTTACTCATTTTTATTTTTACTATTCATATAGTAACGGTAAACAAGGGAATTGAAATTTTTCAATTGTTGATTTAAGATAATACGGGGTGAATATTATGGCAACGAATACGCCGTTAAAAATCAGTGTCTGTATTACATTAGACCAACCGATCGCGGACGAAATCCGAAAATTAAGTGAAAATTTCTCTCGTTTATTTTCTCAGTATATCAACATAGTCTTAAAAAAGTATATAGAAAGAATCCATCGAGCGAACCAATCCTGCAACAAATGAAGATTTTATATTCCTCTTTTCCCTTGCAAAACACACCAAACCGATATATAATAATTTACAATTATAATAATTGACAATGAACCAAAAAAAGGAGCGGGGAAAAATGGACTTTCAAGCATATTTCGACGAAGAGGCCGAATATCTGCCGTGGTGCGGATTAGACGAGCAGAAGGCGGCACAGCAGGCACAGTGGCAGGCGGCACTGAAGGAAAAGTACGGCGCGGTGTTCGGGCCGGAGTCGTTCGTTTCGTACAAGGCGCGCCTCTACGACGTCAAGCAGGTTATTTTCGGCGCGCATACACAGATTTGCGCGGACACGCTGCTGCGGACTCTGACGCTGAAAGCGGGGGATTATTGCTCGGTAAATTCGTTCAGCGTCTTGCAGGGCAAGGTCACGCTGGGCGATTATGTCCGGATTGCGCCGGGCGTAAAAATCATCGGTACGAACCACGGGCACGCCGACCCGGATACGCCGATTTATAAACAGCCGCACACCTCGAAAGGTATTGTGATTGAGGACGATGTATGGATTGGCGCAAACGCGGTCATTGTGGACGGGGTGACGGTTGGGTCGCACAGTATTGTCGCAGGGGGCGCCGTCGTCACAAAGGACGTTGCGCCGTACAGCATTGTCGGCGGTTCTCCGGCAAAGCTGATTAAAGACCGGCGTGGCGGACAAAACAAACCTACGCCGCGTGCAGAGCTGCGCGAAAAGCTGGCGGCGTTCGGCGAAAAGGTGCAGCGCCAGCACGAGGCGATTCTTGCGTCGAAGGAGTATGAGACAGCGGACGGCACGATTTATAAAAATTTGTCCACACAAGCGCCGACCGTGCGGGCGTGGTGCGATGCAACGGAGATTGCGGTGATGTTCGGCGCGCTGCCGCGGCTTGTGCCGGATAAGGAAACGCTCATACAAAAATTACAGGGGATGCAGAAGGACGAAATTGACTACGACGTACTGACGGTGGGGTATTCGCTCGAAATCCTCGGCGCGCATGTCGCACAGCCGTACAGCGACGTCGAGCGGCTCGACGGGCGTGCGCTTACGGACTGGCTTGGCGCGCTCGACTGGGACACAAAAGCGTGGCAGTCGGGCTCGGCGGTGGACCACTTCGGCACAGCGCTGTACCAAAACCTAAAATACTTTGGCTCAAGTAACACGGGCGACACGCTGTTCGGGTGGCTAAACAACCACGCCGATCCCGTGACCGGGATGTGGGGCCGTCCGGATGGAGCAGACTTTTTGCTGCCTGTCAACGGCTTCTACCGCCTTACACGCGGGACGTATGCGCAGTTTGGAATCGGCCTGCCGTATCCGGAGCGCGCGATTGATACTATTTTGGCGCACTCGAAGAACACGAAATACTTCCGTGACAACTGCGGCAACGCGTGCCACACTTTAGATGTAATTCATCCGCTTTGGCTGTGCGCAAAGCAGACGGACTACCGCCGCGCCGAGGGCGAGGCGTGGGCGGAAAAGCAAATTCGCCGCGTACTGCAAAGGTATCAGGAAAATAAGGGCTTTAGCTTTGAGCTTGAGCCGGAATTCGAGGCCGGGCTGCAAGGGACGGAGATGTGGCTGTCGATTCTGTACCTGCTCGCGGACTATATCGGCGTTGCGGACGCGCTGGGCTACTATCCGCACGGTGTACACCGGACGAATGTGGCGTTTCCGCTGATAAAGCCGGTGTAAGACTAATTTACAAAATAAAAAAACCGCCTAACAAGGCGGTTTTTTTTATTAGCGGTTTGCATAACCACACTATATATTCCTGTTTTTCAAGAAGGTAGGGATGTCCACATTATCAAGCTCAATATTGACACTCGGATTGAACACCGGCTCCTTATCTTCGCTCTCATTAATCTTTTTAAACACTTCCGCCGACGGCGTAATGCTGTCAAACCCGGTCGCTACAACCGTTACACGCATCTCGTCATCAAGACTCTCGTCAATTACAACGCCAAAGATAATCTCCGCGTCCGTGTCAACCAACTCATTCGCAAACTGCATCACCTGATTTGCGTCAAACATCGTCAGATCCTTGCCGCCCGTAATGTTAATGAGCACATTGCGCGCACCCGTGATAGACGTTTCTAAAAGCGGGCTCTCAATCGCGGCCTTCACCGCATCGGACGCCTTATTGTCGCCCTTTGCCACGCCGACGCCCATATGCGCCACGCCGGAATTGGCCATCGTGCGCTTTACGTCCGCAAAGTCCGCGTTTATGTAGCCGGAACCAACAATCATGTCGGAAATACCCTGTACGCCCTGACGCAGAATATCGTCCGCCATCAGGAAGGTTTCCACAATACCCGTGTTTTTATCAATAATCTTAAGAAGGTTGTCGTTCGGAATTGTCATAATCGCATCGACATTTTCCCGCAGGCTTTTAATCCCAGCCTCCGCCTTCGACATACGCGGCCTGCCCTCAAACATAAACGGCTTTGTCACAATCGCAACCGTCAGAATGCCAAGCTCCTTCGCAATTCCGGCGATAATCGCCGCCGCGCCCGTGCCTGTGCCGCCGCCCATGCCCGCGGTGATAAATACCATGTCCGCGCCCTTGAGCATCGCTTCAATCTCGTCGCGGCTCTCCTGCGCTGCCTTTTCCCCGATTTCAGGGTTCGCGCCGGCGCCAAGTCCGCGCGTCAGCTTTTCACCAATCTGAATCTTCGTGTCGGCCTTAGAATCCTTCAGCACCTGTGCGTCCGTATTCACCGCAATAAAATCTACACACTTTACACCGACGTCAATCATCCTGTTGACCGCGTTGTTTCCGCCGCCGCCGACACCAACTACTTTTATTTTCGCAACATTGCCTGTCTCCATGTCAATATCAAACAACCCACGTTCCTCCTCACTCTTTTTCATTCGCGTCTTGTCTATACCCTATACTAATTACTTAAGTACTATTTTATCTTTTTTTTCAAATTTATTCAATAGTAATCTTCGAATTAATGCAAAATTTTGAATAATTCTTGAGCCAAAAACTACTATCGCTGCCAAAGATAGGTCAAGCCCCAATAATTTTCCAAGATAAACGAGGCCAATCGCCACCGCAGCGTTAAAAATCAGACCCGTAATAAATATTTTCAAATTAAAATTAAAAATAAAAGAAAATTAATTTAAATAAAATAAACAAATTTGTTCAAAAC
>URQR01000129.1 GCA_900550065.1 uncultured Eubacteriales bacterium
TCGCCCAATAACCGTTTTAATACCTCTGCGTATGCATCCTCAACGCCGCCGAGGTCACGGCGGAACCGGTCCTTATCGAGCTTTTCGCCCGTTTTAGAATCCCAGAAGCGGCACGTATCAGGCGAAATCTCGTCCGCAAGAATAATATCACCCTTATAACGGCCGAACTCGAGCTTGAAGTCGATTAATTCGATACCCAAATCCTTCAAGTAGTCCGTCATGATTTCATTGACCTTAAACGACATTGACGCAATTTTTTCAAGCTCTTCCTTTGTCGCAAGCTCCATCGCATATACATGATAATCGTTAATCATCGGGTCGCCGAGGTCGTCGTCTTTATAGCAGTACTCCAAAACCGTATGCTTTAGCTTCGTCCCCTCCGGCAGACCGAGCCGCTTCGACAGGCTGCCCGCCGCAATATTTCTCACAATGACCTCAATCGGCACAATGGAAACGTTCTTGACAATTGTCTCCCGATCGGAAATTTCCTCTACATAATGCGTCGAAATCCCCTGCCGCTCCAAAATTTGGAACATGTGGTTCGACACGCGGTTATTTACAACGCCCTTATTGAGGATGGTCCCCTTTTTCTCGCCGTTGAACGCCGTTGCGTCGTCCTTGTAATACACAATGTAGCAATCCGGGTCGTCCGTCTTAAAAACCTTTTTTGCTTTTCCTTCGTACAACTGTTCTAACTGTTTCATAGTTTTTCCGCCTCCTGCATAATCACTGTATTTTTTTCCATCACTTCATCCGCCATCTGCTTTTTAAACGCAGCGAGCTTGTCCTTTAACTCGTCATACTTAATCGACAGCATCTGCGCCGCTAAAATCGCGGCATTGTCGCTGCCGTCTATCGCAACCGTCGCGACCGGAATCCCTTTTGGCATCTGCACCATCGACAACAGCGAATCCAGCCCGTCCATCGTCGAGGACTTAATCGGAATACCAATCACCGGCAGTGTCGTAAACGCCGCCAAAACGCCGGCTAAATGCGCCGCCTTACCCGCCGCGCCGATGATGACCTCAATTCCATCCGCCTGTGCATTTTTCGCAAAATTCTCTGCCTCATACGGTGTACGGTGCGCGGAAATCACGCGCGTCACTACCTCAATACCAAAGCTTTTCAGCCGCTTGATACACGGCTTTAACTTTTCAAAATCCGAAT
This sequence comes from uncultured Eubacteriales bacterium, assembly GCA_900550065.1. GTDB lineage: Bacteria > Bacillota > Clostridia > UBA1381 > UMGS1253 > Aphodoplasma. The sequence continues at coordinate 1,168 of URQR01000129.1, forward strand.
CGCTCCCCATTACGAGCGCAACCTTCGGCCCCGCCTGCATATAAACTCCCCCTATTCTTGTTTTCGTCTACAAAAATTTTTATTTATGAAAAAAATAATAGACTAATACGTTGTGGACACAGTAATAGCCTATCTACGATATACATATGAACTTTTGCCTACACTTTTCCCTTGCAGAGGAAACAAACAGTCTAAATTGTTATTAGAGCCGTAAAAACCCCTCAACAACTTCTATCACCCCATACAAAGTTATCGGCTGTAAAAACCAAATACAATTCTTATTATACTGTATATTTTCTGTGAATAAAAGAGTTTTTTAAAATTTTTCTAATATTTTTGTAAAACTTTTATGAATCAAGTCGAAAACCACGGCACATTCACCAAATTTATACGTACCGCAAACATCAAAATTAAACTTTTCTACCTTAGCGGCTTGTTTTAGCTCCGTCCGCTTCTTCCCGGCACAATCCGGAACGTATTTCGCCCCCTGCTCCGACTCTAAAAACGCATATGCGGCCTGATAAAACCGCTTATCGCCCGCCTTATCCGCCCAATCCGGCAGGGCTAAGTTCGGGTTGTTTTTCACAAAATCGAATTTGAGCAAATCGGAGAACAAAGCCTTATTCCCCTTTCCGCTCTGGTTGTAAAATGCGTGCAAAATCGCGTACAGGCTCTTTTTACTCTGCGGCGCGTCCGCATACCCCTGTTTGCGAAAAAACGACGCCAGCGCGTCAAAAAACAGATATGCACTATTATATTCTCCAAGCGCGTATTCCAGCGCTTTTTCAAATGCGCCGCTGTTGTAATAGCGCTCTACCATATCCTCCACGCCCTCAAGGCGCAAAAGCTGCGCATAGCTGATAAAGCGGTTTGACAACACCTCATACGGCGGCTGCGGTGTAAAGCGGTAGCCGTATTTGTCCGCCTCCCGGCGGATTTTCGTTCCCTTTAACAGCTTCAAAAACCCAAGCTGGAGCATGTCGGGCCGCAGAGCAAACACATCGTCAAACGACTGCGTAAACCGCGCGTAATCCTCATACGGCAGCCCTGCAATCAAATCAAGATGGATATGCATATTTTTGTTTTGCTGCAGCGCGGCGACGGTTTTTCTAAGCTGCGTAAAATCCGTTTTTCGGTCAATCGCCGCCAGCGTATCCGCGTTCGTCGACTGTACGCCAATCTCGAGCTGAAACATGCCCTTCGGCGCATTTGCAAGCAATGCAATCGTTTCTTCGTCTAAAATATCGGACGCGACCTCAAAGTGAAAGCAGGTGCTTTTGTTGTGCGATAAAATATAGCGCAAAATCTGCTTTGTACGCGCGCGGTCAATGTTAAACGTACGGTCGACAAGCTTTACGAGCGGTACGCCGCAGTCCATAAATAGCTGTAGGTCCTCCAGCACCCGTGCAAGGCTAAAAAACCGCACCCCGTGCGAGGTGGAAGACAGGCAGTAGCTGCATCGGAACGGGCACCCGCGCGACGTTTCATAGTAGATGATTTTGTGCGTAAGCTGTGCAAGCTCTTCCTTTGTGTACAGGCGCGGCAATATGTCCAAATTTTCAATCACTTGCGGCGGGTTTGTAACAGCCTGCCCGTCCTTTCGGTACGCAAGCCCATCCACCGCTTCATACGGCGCGCCGGACAAAAACGCCGGCAGCGAGCGCTCTCCCTCGCCGCAGAGTACAAAGTCAATAAACGGATACGCCTCCAGCACAGCCGCCGCGTCATAGCTCACCTCCGGCCCGCCGAGCAAAATGCTGCACTCCGGCGCGGCGGCCTTTAGAATCCGGCACACATCCAACACAAAGCTGATATTCCAAATATAGCAGCTAAACGCGTACAGTCCACATCCATCGAGATAGAGCCGCGCGGCCGCATTTTGTACTCTATCGTTGATAGTAAATTCCCGCGCGGTTACCTTTTTGTCCGCCAACGCTTTTTTTAGGCAGCGCAGCGACAGCGACGAATGCGAATAACTCGCGTTAACCGCAACTAAGCCAATTTTTTTATATCTATCCGCCACAGTGTCCTCCTCATTGCTCCGCGCCGTTTAAAAACCGCAATGCCGCCTCTGCAAAGACGCTTACCCCAAGCGGCAGGCAGTCCTCGTCGAGGTTAAAGTTTGCGCTGTGCCACGGGTGGACGCACCCTTTTTCCTCATTTCTACACCCGACATAGAAGTACGACGCGGGCACTTTGTTTGCAACATAGGAAAAGTCCTCCCCGCCCATAAACGGCGTTTGCAGCCGTATTACGTTTTCATCGCCCACGACTGCACGCGCGCTCTGCGTAACCAACTCCGTCATCGCCGCATCGTTGATAAGCGGCGGGTACATGTAGCGGAATTCGTACGAATAATCCGCGCCCATCGCGTCGCAAATGCCGTGTGTCACCTGCTCAATCCGTTCGGACAACAGCTTCCTTGTCGCGTCATCAAACGCGCGTGTCGTTCCGCCGAGCCGCACCTCGCCGGGGATTACGTTATAAAACTGCCCGCCATTGATTTGGCACACCGAAACAACAGCCGGCACAGCCGCGTCGACGTTGCGTGCCGTGATGCTTTGCAGCCCTTCAATCACCTTTGCAGCAGTCAGCACCGGGTCGACCGTATTGTGCGGGTACGCGCCGTGCCCGCCCTTCCCCTTGATTATAATGTCAAACTCATCCGGCGAGGCCATCAGCGCACCGCTTTTTACCGCGATTTTGCCGCACGGGTACGTCGGCTCGACGTGCAGCGCAAGCGCCGCGTCCACCTTTGGCTCCTCCAAAAGGCCGTCTTCAATCATCGGCTCTGCGCCGCCAGCGCCCTCCTCAGCGGGCTGGAACATCAGCTTCACTGTACCGCAAAACTCCTGCTCCATCGCTTTTAACAGCTTCGCCGCGCCGAGCAGCATCGCCACGTGCGAATCGTGTCCGCACGCATGCATCCGTCCGTCAGTTTTTGAGCGGTATGCTACGTCATTTTCCTCTAAAATCGGCAGCGCATCCATGTCCGCACGCAGCAAAAGCGTCTTCCCCGCACCCTTTTTGCCATGAATCAGGCCGACAACGCCTGTTTTTGCATAGCCCGTTTTGTATTCGATCCCGAGTTCCGCGAGCCGCTTTTGCACGAAAGCGCTCGTCTTTTCCTCACAGAAGGCCAGCTCCGGCTGCATATGCACCGTCCGCCGGTCGCGTATCAGCTCATCTTTCATTTCCTGTGCCATTTGGCAAAGCTTTTTTGTGTCACACATACCCATTCCTCCACAAAAGAAAAAGGAAGGCCGCCCGTCCACGCCGGCGTCACGGCGGCAGCGCAAGCCCTCCCAACTTATCAATATTATATTATTCCTTCGCGTCCAAATATTCTTTTAACAGCGCATTCATCGTCTGCGGGTTCGCCTTGCCTTTTGACAGGCGCATCGTCTGCCCCACTAAGAAACCGAGCGCGTTCGTCTTGCCGCCGCGGTAATCGTCGACCGACTTTTGGTTATTCGCAAGCACTTCTTCCACGATTTTGCGCAGTGCGCCCTCGTCGTTGACCTGCTCAAGACCCTCTTCTTTTACGATCACGTCCGGCGCTTTTTCCGTTTCAAACATGATCTCAATGACCTTTTTGCCGGCCGTATTGCTGATTGTGCCCTTTTCAATCAGCGCAATAAACGCCGCAAGCGCCTCCGGCGAAATTTTCAGCTCTGAAAACTCAATATTTGTTTCGTTAATCAGGCGCGCAATGTCGCCCAAGAGCCAGTTTGCAACCGTTTTCGGTTTTGCGCCCAGCTTTGCACACGCCTCGAAATATGCGCTCATGTCCTTGCTCGCCGAAATCAGACCCGCTTCATACTCCGTGACGCCATACTCTTTTACAAAACGTGCCCGCTTCGCGCTCGGCAGCTCCGGAATCAGCGCGCGGATCGACTCAATCATCTCGTCCGTTACAACAATTGGCACAAGGTCCGGCTCCGGGAAATAGCGGTAGTCGTGTGCGTCCTCTTTCGAGCGCAGCGCATAATTCTCGCCGTCCTCATCACTCCAGCGCAGCGTCTGCTGCTTTATCGTGCGTCCATCTTCCATTTCCTCAATCTGCCGCTTCGCTTCGTACTGAATTGCGCGGTACGCCGCCGAGAACGAGCTTACGTTCTTCATCTCGGTACGTGTGTTAAACTCTTTCTGACCAAACGGACGCACCGAAACGTTGATGTCACAGCGCAGCGAGCCCTCCTGCATCTTGCAGTCGGACACCTCAAGGCACTCTAAAATCGACTTAAGCTCCTCTAAAAACGCCTTCGCCTCCTCCGCACTGCGCATGTCCGGCTCGGACACAATCTCGATCAGCGGTACGCCGCAGCGGTTATAGTCGACGAGCGACTTACCCGGTACAACGTCGTGGAGCAGCTTACCCGCATCCTCCTCAATATGGATTCTCGTCAAGCCAATCGACTTTTTCCCGTTCTCCGTTTCAATATCGACATGTCCGCCGACACACAGCGGCAGGTCAAACTGTGAAATCTGGTACGCCTTCGGCAAGTCGGGGTAAAAATAGTTTTTCCGGTCCTGCTTGCCATAGCGCGTAATCTCACAATTCGTCGCAAGCCCGGCCTTAATTGCATACTCTACTACCCGCCGGTTCAAAACCGGGAGCGTCCCCGGCATACCGGTACAAATCGGGCAGCAGTTCGAGTTGACTTCCGCACCAAAAGCGTTTTTACAGCTGCAATAGATTTTAGTAGCCGTATTTAGCTCCGCATGGACTTCCAGCCCAATTGTCATTTCATAATTCATTC
>URQR01000130.1 GCA_900550065.1 uncultured Eubacteriales bacterium
CGGCGGGTCCGCGTCTGCGGCTTGGTAAAAGAGATTAAGCGCAAATTTTAGCGCATATTTCTCTATACTCTCTTTGTAATTTGATATTATACTACCAATGTAAAAAATAAAGAGATATAGCACGTTTATATGTGCTATATCTCTCTTTTTATTCATAATACTTTAAAGCTTCCGTACAACAATCCGGCCGTCCTCTGCGCCAGCCTCCACCGTATCGCCCGCAGCAATCTGCGACCGAATGAGCATATGCGCTACAGCATCTTCGACGCGCTTCTGAATCACACGGCGGATCGGCCTTGCGCCGTATTTCGGGTCGTACCCTTCCTTCAAAATCAGCTCCTTCGCCGCGTCGCTGACCGTAAGCGTAATCCCCTTCTGCAAAAGCTCGTGCGTCATATCTGCGAGCATCAGGCCCACAATCTGCTTCAGCTCGTCGTTCTTGAGCTGCTTAAACACAACGGTTTCATCAATCCGGTTTAAAAACTCCGGACGGAAAATCGACTTAAGCGCCGTGTCAACCTTTGCTTCAATCGCACTGTCAGGGTTGCTGATAAACCCGAGATTGCCGCCCTTTAGGTCACTGCCCGCGTTCGACGTCATCACTATTACCGTGTTTTCAAAGCTGACCACCTTGCCGTGGCTGTCCGTAATGCGCCCATCGTCAAGAATTTGCAGCAAAATATTAAAAATTTCCGGGTGTGCCTTCTCGATTTCGTCAAGCAAAATAATCGAATACGGCTTACGGCGCACCTTTTCGGTGAGCTGGCCCGCATCGTCGTAGCCAATGTATCCCGGCGGCGCGCCTATCAGCTTCGCAACTGAGTGCTTCTCCGAATATTCACTCATGTCGAGCCGGATAATCGCCTCTTCGTTGTCAAAGAGCGCCTCCGCCATCGCCTTAACAAGCTCCGTCTTGCCGACGCCTGTCGGCCCGACAAACACAAACGACACAGGACGCAGTTTTTTCGCAATGCCTGCACGTCGCCGCCTTACTGCGTGGCATACACTTTCCACAGCATCGTTCTGCCCCACAATCCGCTCGTGGATACGCGCCTCTAAATTGAGCAGCTTTTCCGACTCCAGCTCAGTAATCCGCTGTACCGGAATCTTCGTCCACGCCTCAATTACGCCCGCAATATCATCGATTGTAATCGCGACATTGTCGCTCTCTTTTTTCTTCTGGTCGATTTCCTCCCGGAGCTGGAATTCTCTCACCTTTAGCTCAGCCGCCTTTTGATAATCGTCGATTGAGTCAGCCCGCGCCGCGTCCTCCTTCTGCTGTAATACCGCGTCAAGCTCTTTCTCTAACTTTGTCAGCTCCACAAGCGCCATATTTTTCAGGTTTGCCCGCGACCCGGCCTCGTCAATCACGTCAATCGCCTTGTCCGGCAGATACCGGTCCGTAATATAACGCTCCGACATCTTCACCGCCGCGCTGATAATTTCGTCCGTAATTTTTACGCTGTGGTACTGCTCGTAATATTCACGGATTCCTTTTAAAATCTCAATGCTGTCCTCAATCGAAGGCTCGTCGACAATCACCGTCTGGAACCGCCGCTCCAGCGCGGTGTCCTTTTCGATGTGCTTGCGGTACTCACTAAGCGTCGTCGCACCAACCACCTGTATCTCGCCGCGCGCCAACGCCGGCTTTAAAATATTTGCAGCGCTCATCGCACCCTCTGCGTCGCCCGCGCCAACGATATTGTGCAGCTCGTCTATCACTAAAATAATATTGCCGAGGCTCTTTACCTCTTCAATCAGGCTTTTTAGGCGCGCCTCAAACTGGCCCCGAAACTGCGTCCCCGCCACAATCGCCGTAAAGTCTAACAAATACACCTCGCGGTCAAACAGCTTCGGCGGTACCTTTTTCTCATAAATCCGCATCGCAAGCCCTTCCGCAATCGCCGTCTTGCCGACACCCGGCTCGCCGAGCAGAACCGGATTGTTCTTTGTGCGCCGGTTCAAAATCTGTACAACGCGCTCAATTTCCGCGTCGCGCCCGACAACCTTATCGACCAGCCCCTGCGCCGCTTTGTCGCTCAGGTTCAGCCCATATGTCTCCAACATTTTTTTCTTTTTCTTTTTAAACCGCGTCGCGGTCTTTGTCTGTTTCTGCTCCGTGCCGGACGTGCTGCCGCTTTCGTCCTCTGCCTCTTGCTTCTTTTGCTCACCGCCGAGCTTACCAAACATCTTTCCCAAAAGATTCATCGTCTGCGGCGCGCTGTCCGCTGCGTCCTCTATCTCCTGCTCAAGTTCCTCCGGTACTTCTCCGTTTTCCAGCCCCTCCATCATATTGTTGAGCTCGTCGCTGATTGCGTCAATATCGGAATCGTCAATCCCCATCTGCCCGACAAACTGCTCAATGGGCGCAATTCCCATCGACTTTGCGCACGAAAGGCACAGCCCTTCATTGGTCTGCTTCTCGCCCTCTAATTTCGTAATAAATATCACTGCAACATTTTTATGGCATTTACTGCACAGCATGGCTTTCCCTTCTTTCCTCCCAAAGTGCTTCTATCTTAATTCATTATCCATATTTTCTATTTATTGATATGATAGTTTACAATAATACTATGATAGCATGATTGATTATAGCACATGTACGCCAAAACACAAAGCTTTTCCGCACCAAATTCACAAAAATTTAATATTGCGCCGTTTTTATTGACTTTTGTGTCCTGTGCAGGTAAAATAAGCTTACAAAAATCTTAAACGAGGTGACAGTTTCATGAAAAATACGGCAAAAAAGACAATATTCCTTTTTATGCTCCTGCTTGCAATGGTCAGTGTGCTGGCGGCCTGCGGCGGCGGGAAACAGACAAATGTGACGGTAAAAATCACTTCTCCCGACAGTACGGTCGTCGATACAAAAGTAACAGTTACGGACAATGAACCCACCGCGTCAAAGGCAATCATTTCCGCTTGTAAGGCAAATAATATTGCTTACACGGTAAAAGAAGGCCTTTTTGACGGCTTCGGCGGCATGGAATCGTCAAAGGACGAGGGCTGGCTCTTCTACTATAACGGCACACTCGCGCAGACAGGCGCGGAAACAACATCGGTACAGGAGGGCGATGTTGTAGAGTTCCGTTATGAAAACTACAATAAAGCATTCAGCGAACCGGCTACGGACTTTTTCGGCAAATGGCGTTCCGGCCTTACGACAGACGGTTCTGCGGCGTTTTTAACCTTAGAGGATGATGAGGCTTCATTTACTTTTATCGGCGGCGACGGTGCGACGATCTCGTATAACGGGACTTATAATATCATGAACGATGAAATCACAATCAATGACCTTGCGTCGAATTCACCGGTAAAGCTTCCTTTCGAGCTAAAAGATGGGAAGATGTTGCTCACTTATAACGCAAAATCGATTGAGCTTGTGAAGCAGGAAGGGTAAATATTACAAATAAAAAGACTCCCGCTAATTTGCAGGAGTCTTCTTTTTTGTTTATTACTCTACTTCAAACACAATTTCATATTCGCCGTTTGCTATCTTTTCCATATACTGCGCTTCTATCTCAAACGTCAACTGCTTCTCCTCTCCGGCACCGAGCGCCGCCTTTTTAAACCCGAGCAGACGGTAACGCTCCTTTCCTTCGCCGCGCACCCGTTTCATAAATAGACAGACCGTGTCTGTTCCTGTTATGCCACCTGTATTCTTTACATAGACCGTCACTGTGCGGCTTTGCGCGTCAAACGGTGCCGCAGTGTGTGTAAAGCTGGTATAGCTTAGTCCATATCCAAACGGATAGAGCGCGCTGCCACTAAAATACTTATATGTACGGTTATCCATGCAGTAGACCTCAAACGGCGGTAAATCTTCCGTCGAACGGTAAAACGTCACCGGTAGCCGCCCCTGCGGGTTTGCTTTGCCGAATAAAATATCCGCCAGCGCGTCGCCCCCCTCTGCGCCGGGGTAGAAGCACTGCACCACTGCGCCGCACGCCTCGTCCGCACGCGATAAGTTGACGCAGCTTCCGCTCACGTTGACAAACACAATCGGCTTTCCGACGCGGATAATCTCTTCCAGCAGCTTTTTCTGAGACACCGGCAGCTCAATATCCGGCTTGTCGCCCGACATATCGCCATTAAAGCCGTCGCCCTCTTCTCCTTCCATGCTTGGATTTAGACCCATGCACATCACAACCACGTCGCTCTTTTGCGCCGCGATCACCGCCTCGCGCAGCGGATGCTCCGCCCAGTCGTGGAGCGTGTCATCAAAAATATGACATCCGCGCGCATAGTAGATCTGGCCGTCGAACGCGTCCTGAATCCCGTGCAGCAGCGTGCTGTAGCGCGACGGTGTACCGTTGTAATTGCCCAGCAGCACCGACGTATCATCCGCGTTCGGCCCAATCACCGCAATCGTTTTTACATCCTTTCCAAGCGGAAGCACACCGTCGTTTTTGAGCAAAACAATACTTTCCTGTGCCATTTTCCGATTAAGCGCGCGGTGTTTTTCACACTCAATGACCTCATACGGGATGTTGTCGTATTCACAATCCGTATCAAACATACCGAGCCGAATCCGCGCCTCAAACAGCCGCTCGACCGCCTCCGTCACGGTTTCTTCGTCCAAAAGCCCCATCGCCACCGCCGTCTTTAAATGCGCGTACGCACTGCCGCAGTTGAGCGCGCAGCCATTATTGACCGCAAGCGCGGCGCTTTCTGCCTCCGTCTGTGTCAGCTTGTGGTGGTTATTAATGTCGCAAATCGCGCCGCAATCCGATACCACATATCCGTCAAAGCCGAACTCATCATACAAAATATCTTTCAAAAGCGTTTTCGACGCACAGCAAGCCTCGCCGTTTGTGCGGTTATATGCTCCCATCACGGCAGACGGGTCCGCCTTTTCGATGCAATAGCGGAACGCCGGCAAATACGTTTCGTACAAGTCGTACTCCGACACGCACGCGTTAAAGCTGTGCCGTTCCTTTTCTGGGCCGCTGTGTACCGCATAGTGCTTGATTGTCGCGTCTAACTTGCGGTACTTGCCGTCGCCCTGCAAGCCCTTGATAAACGCCGTCCCCATCTCACCCGTCAGATACGGGTCCTCCCCGTATGTTTCGTGGCCGCGACCCCAGCGCGGGTCGCGGAAAATATTGATGTTCGGGCTCCAATACGTCAGTCCCTGATAAATCAGCGTGTCGCCGAACTTTTTATACTCGTTGTACTTCGCGCGTGCCTCGTCTGAAATTACCGTCGCGACCTCACCCATCAGCGCAGTATCAAAGCTCGCCGCCATACCAATCGCCTGCGGGAATACCGTCGCCATACCGGAGCGCGCCACGCCGTGCAGACACTCGTTCCACCAGTTGTACGCCGGAATCCCGAGCCGCTTGATCGCCGGCGCGTCGTACTTCATCTGCGACAGCTTCTCCGCCAGCGTCATCTTTGCAACCAATTCTTTTGCCCGTGCTTTAAAATCCATGTTGTCTCCCCCTTTATACATTTAGCGCCGCAAGCGCCTTGTACGACTCCTTTAAGATTGGATAGAGCGCGCTGTAGCGCGCATATACCGCGTCGTATTTTCCCCCGGCTTCCGCATCGGGCGCAAGCGTCTGCTTCACCGTAATCAGCCGTTCGCACGCAGCCTCCACACTCGGATAAATCCCTGCACCGACGCCGGCTAAAATCGCCGCACCGAACGCAACGCCCTCCGTCGCGTGCAGCGTGTTTACCCCACAGCTGAAAATATCCGTCAGCATCCGCAGCCACAGCGCGCTCGACGCACCGCCGCCGCAAATTGTCATGTCATTGATTTTGCCGTTCATACCTTCAATAATACGCTGGCAATCCTTCAGCGAATACGACACGCCCTCCAGCACTGCACGAATCAAGTGTGCGCGCGTATGCGCCCCCGACAGCCC
>URQR01000131.1 GCA_900550065.1 uncultured Eubacteriales bacterium
GTCCCCTGCGCTACATGAGTTAAATTGAGCGTGACAGAGGCCGACGGCGGCGCGCCGTCATCGTCGGTGTAATAAGTCAGCAGAAGGGCATACTCCCCTTCCCCGGCAGCCGCGCAGGCGTAGATATCCTCGCCGCAACATACGGTTTCTGCCGCACTGCCCAACTCATACAGCGTGTGGAACATCAAAAACGGATAATACCCCTTTAAACACTCACACACCCAGTCGGTGCAAAACAGGCCGTTCATTGCACACGGACGTGCGTCGTAATACATCAGCATATCAAGCGGAACAAATTGGCAGGCACACATTACCGCCGTGATAAAGGATGCCCCCTTCAGCCCTTTTTCTGTTTTAAGCGAATAGAGCCAGTCGTCGCCCGTCCAGCCCCGTACATAGTTCCACTCGTTTAGGATGCTCTCTGTGCTTTGAAAACCATGCTTATCCAGCAGCGCGCGCACCGCCTCTGCCCTTTGCAAGACGGCGAAGGGGTCGGAGGCGTAAATGTGCCACGAAAAGAAGTCGAGCGGCGCCGTAAGCTGCGAGAGAAACGCGTCCGCCCAGTCAAGATGAGACGCAAGTGCTGGCCCGCCGATTTTTAAATGTGGAAAGCAGTGCTTTAGGTGTTTTGCGGCAATATCGTACAATTCAAAAAACTCTTTTTGCGTACCGCCCCAACAGCGTTTGTGTGTACTGTCATCCGGGTCGATATCGGGCTCGTTCCAGATTTCCCAATATTCGATATTCATGTGATAGCCGTCCGCCCAGCCCTCGTTAAAGTGGCGAATGATGTGCTCGCAAATGACCGCCCATTTGTGAAAATCCTTCGGGGGAAGTGTGTTGTATTTTTTCTTCCAGTGTTCAATCTTTGAGCCGAGGCGGTAAAACGGCTTTACACCCGCCAGCTCCATTACACGCAAATATTCATCTGTTAGACAGAAATCATAGGAGGCCGGGTCGTAGGGGTCGCTGTCAAAGCAGGGGAAAATTGCGTTGACGTCGACCGTGTGCTCCCCGCCGTAGGTCGCATAAAACGACGCGTCGTGTGTTCTTGCATATGGAATACCGGCCGCTTTAAAAGCGTCAAGGTTTGTGATTCGCTGATCCTCGGCAAATTTGTAAACCGGGCCGTTGTTGACAGCGTGCATCGGCTTAACCGGGTCGATGGTTTTGCTAAAATCGACTGTTACTGTTTTCATTTTACACAACTCCTTTTTTAATCTGTGACATTAAAACGCTTTGATTATAATAAGTGACAGAACGCCGAGCACAATGCCGGCTGCGCTGCGCCACGTGATTTTTTCCCGATACAGCGCTGTAGCGACGATTGCGGCGAGGCACATAAGGTTGCAAGCTGGTTGATAATAAATACTGCTACCGCGCCGAGTGCGCCATAAAGATAAAGCTTTGGCGCAATTTTTCCCCTGCCGCCCTTTTGCGGCAGTGCGTAAAGGTATAAAACGACGGCTGGAATCGAAAATGTAAGGAAGGAGAACATAGAGACGCTGCCGTCCGGCAGCCAAAGCGCGTATATTTTTTGCAGCAGCATGGTCAGTCCGTTTGAGACTAATACAACTGCGAGCAGGGCAAATGTCTTGAGCGAAAAATGGGGGTAAATCTGTTTGGAGGATTGGATTAGCAGCCATGCGGAGATAAAGAATACTGCGATTCCAACAAGCTGCATTGCTGACATGGTTTCACCAAACAAAAATACGCCGCAAATACAAGGAATGATCAGTCCGGCTGTGCCGAACATGGAGCTGAGCACAACCGTTCCACTTTTCATTGCGATTAGACTGCTGATGCTGCTAATGGTCAGCGCTGCGCCAGATAATGCGGAGATGAGCAATACTTTGCCATCAAGCGGAAACCCGCCCTCCGCGAAGACAAAGATTGACGCACAAAGCGCAGCGAGCAGCTTTGTATAGCCGAAATATCGTGCGCTGGCAGCTGCGCCCTTTGGCAGCAGTATACTGCTGTTTTTACTGCTTAGGCTTTGCACCACGCGCATGAGTAAAATAATACCAATGTAAATTGTGCCCAAGATGAATCAGCCCCTTCTTTACCCACTATTATAGGCGTGGGATTCGGGGCGGTCAACCGGCAGGGATACGAAACATTTTCGAAATGATGGAGGTTGATTTGGGTAAAAGAAAAGGCTTCTGCATTGATAAAATACAGAAGCCTTACGAAAATCTTTTATTATGTTAGATCAGAAAGCGGGGGTGCTGCTAACAGTTCTGAGACGGTGACGCCCATAAAACCTGCAATCTTTCCGAGTGTATCCAGCTTGGGAAAAATCTTTTTCCGTTCAATCAAGCTGATGTTGTCTACGCTCATACTGCACCCTTCCGCGAATTGTTCTTGAGTCAGCCCATTATTCTTTCTATAATTAATAATATGAACAACAAGTGCATCCTGTTCCAACATTCAACCACCCCTGTCTTAATTTTAAAAAATAAGACGAAGAATGTACACCGAATCTATTACGGAATAGTGATTGATAAGCAAATAAACAGAGAAATAATTGCGAAATAGTCAATGGAACATAAAAATGAGGCCAATTATGCTTTTGTATAATTGGTACTGCTAAAACAAAATAAAAGCCTGTAACCGTCGTGGCTACAGGCTTTCTCATTGGTTGCGGGAGTGCGAATGAAATAGTATGTGCAACATTTAAATTTAAGCGTCGCAGCGCATGATATACCCCAAAAAAATATAAATCAAGCGGGGCTCTCGCCCCGCCTGTCTTACTTCCTCCCCTGCTTCACCATCTGATTCACATACACGCTCGCCCCCGCGCACAACACGCCCTGCACCGCCGCGCTACACAGCCCGGCCAGCACGCTCTGCCAGTCAAACGCTGTTATCGTCGCCACTGTCCACGCCATACACCCGACTACGCCAATCGCACCCAGCATCCACGGAATATGCTTGTCCGCCACCGCGCTCTGTTTTATCCACATCCCAATCAGATACAACACTGGCACCCCTACCAAAAACTCAGGTCTTACAAACTCCTTCAGCATTTCATACATGTTTCTCGCTCCTTTCGTTCGGCGTCGGCAGCTCCCGCAGCCTATCACGCAGCCCGTCCACCACGCCGTTCCCTTTTAGATTTTTATACTGTGTATACAACTGTTCCACGTTTTCCCGCTCATAAATCGGGATATCCCCACGCTCGATATATTTGTTATACAACCCTATGATATTCGCCCGCAGGAGCGCCTGCACGCCGAGCTGCGTCGCCTTATGCCGCCGTATCAAAGCTGCGACCACACCCACCAGCCCCGCCATTGCAAACTCAATCCAATACCGTACCACAAACTCCCACATCTTCTACCCCTCCCAAGTAATAATTGTATGAATCCGCCGGTTCTCCGCCGTTGCAACCTCAAAGTCCCCATTATGCAAGATAAAGCTCCCGCCGCCGTCCAATTTAATCGCGTCCGTTATGCCGAGCACCTCCAGCAGATACACCATCATGTCAAAGTCCGTTTCCGCCGCCACGTATACGAGCCTTCCCGCGCGGATGCCTAAAAAACCGTGCCATGTCCAGTAGCATTCGTTGCCAAAATACCCCTCCGCCTTGATTTCGTCCGTGCTGACCCTGTAGCCGCCTCGGATAATTGGAACTCCGCTCACCGCATATTTAACAGCCGGAATGGTCATCATATCGTCTGTCTGCACCATTTCCGCAGAATTATCATTATGGATGATGATTGTCGTCAGCTTATGCCGTGCCGTATTCAGCCAGTCCGCCTGATTTTTTGCGTCCGTGATAATTGCACCGTCAATTACGAGGTTCCCCACCGGAACCGTGCTCCCGTCCGCGTTCTGCGCGAAAAAGCCCGCGTTTGCGTAATTGGCATATTCAATTCCCTTTTTGCGCTTGTCCACGCTTTTTATCTTAAAATTCCACGGGTCAATTACCTGTACATGCACATTGTTCAAGCTGTATACCGTTTTGGGCACAGCGGCTCCCTCCTTACGCTTTTTTAAGGTTTTCATCTCGCTCAGCGGGAAACAATTGCCCGGACACGCCGTCGCCATAAATTCCCCGTGCCCGCCGATGCGCGTTGCCGCCGGCACCTGCTTCTGTATCCACCGGATAATATCTACGCCCGCGTTGAATTGTGCGTCGGACATCGTGTTCACATCAATGCCGATGCCGCTCTGATAGTTGCCCTGAAAGCCGATGCTAATAATATGGTCGTTCTGATTCGCCACGCCCGCGCCCATGTGCAGGCCGCGCCCCTCGTAGATAGTACCGTCAAATCCGACCCAATAGTTGTACCCGAACGCGCGCCATCCCTGATTTAGATGCCAGCGCTCGACCTCGTAGATGTCCGCCGTGGGGTGGGCCATGTGGTGGAGCGCGATTGCGTCCACGCGGGCTAAGTTTAAGGGCTGTAGCGGCTCGCGGATTTGCATGTGCCAGTCGCTATTTTTTATGATGTTCATTCGCCATCTCCTCCTTCTATGCTATGTACCTCCCACTTCTGCACAATCTTCCCGTCCGTCATCGTGTACGAGACCGTAATATATTCCGTCTCCGCATCATACACCGGCAGTGCAGTTTCTTCTAATTCATAATACCCCTCCGCCTCCGCCGTTTCCGCCTGCGCGCACAACAGGTTCCGGTACCCGCTCACTGCCCGCCCGTCGCGCAGCACGCCGTTCTCCGGCGGCATCATAGGCCGCCCGTCAATTAGTTTGTATACCATTTGTTATACTCCTTTCTGCTTACACCCCAATCTCGCCCGGCGGCCCGAATCCACAAAGGCAGGCCCATACAGGCACCGCCAATAGCTCGGCCCGCACAGAACCGCGTCTCCAAATCCGCCCCCCACGCTCGCCGCACTTACCGCGTCGCGTGGGTTATAGTAATAGTCCGCGTAGTACGTCGACGGCGTCGCACCAACCTCCGCCGGCAGCCGCACCCACGGGTACCGCGCGTCATATCCCAGCTTTTTCACATATCCGCTCGCCGTCGGTAACTGATAGTTTATCTTCACGTAATCACCCGTAAGCTCGCCCTCGCTGTACTTCGCCGCGTCCGGCAAATAATACGCCTCATAGCTGTACGGCTCCTCCGCCGTGCCGCTTCCCTCTCTCTTAGCAAGCATATCGCAAATCCACTCAAACGCGCTTCCGTACGGCGTTTCCTCGCCCCGGTACACGCACGTATACTTCCCGCTCGTGTTCGACACCGGCGACCCAGACGAAGCCAAAACCCCGTCGCACGAGCCCGTCTTCCACGGAGCCGAGGTTACAATATTTCCCACCGCTATGTCCACCGGCGCGCCGTCGAATGTAATGGCGCTGTTACTCTCGTCGTAGGGTTCGATTGCGGTTACCGTTCTGCCGCTCGCAACATTTGTGTTGCTGATTGACACCCCAATTCCAATCCCCTGCCCAACAACAAACTCTGCCGCATAGCTGCTTGCAATGACGATGCGGTTCGCTGCCTCCTGTGCCATGACCGCCTTGCAGTTTCCGTTGTACGACAGAGAAACACACCCCTTCATCACGCTTTGTACGTCGCGCGTCGCGAACTCGACCCACATCAAAAGACACTTCGTATACTGCTCCGCCGCGGTCGTTGTCGTGTAGTTTGCGCCGCGCTTGCGCGCGGCCTCCATTGCCGCATTGAGCGACAGCGGCGGCGTGTAGACTCCGCTGCGCGAGGTGGGCAGCCCGTTTTCGAGCCCCATCGGGTAGGCCGCCGTGTACGCCTTTTGGCGCAGGCTGCCGTCCGCGCTTGTGTG
>URQR01000132.1 GCA_900550065.1 uncultured Eubacteriales bacterium
GTCCGCCTTTAGCAGCACATTATCGTCGAGCGTCGAATTGTCAACTGTAATGTCACCGAATACCTCGTCGTGGAACGACGTCGTTCCCTCGCGCGGAATCTTCTGACGGATGACATATGGTATACCGCTTTTTAGTTTTTCCTCAATTTCTTCCTTCGACAGCCGCGAGCAGTGCCCGTCGTACTTCGGCGGCACTTTCGACGCCGTCTGTACGGCGCGCAGCTCCTCGAGCCGCTCCTTGTCGCAGAAGCAGTAGTACGCCGCGCCACACTCGACAAGTTGTTCCGCGTACTGGCGATACATGCCGCGCCGCTCACTCTGGATATACGGCCCAAAATCGCCGCCGACATCCGGCCCTTCGTCGTGCGTAAGCCCTGTCTCCGCCAATGTCTTATAGATTAGGTCAACCGCCCCCTCAACATAGCGTTCCTGGTCGGTGTCCTCAATTCTCAATATAAAGTCGCCGCCGTTTTTGCGCGCCAAGAGCCACGCATAGAGCGCGGTACGCAGATTCCCGATATGCATATAACCCGTCGGGCTCGGCGCGAAGCGTGTCCGTACCTTTTTTGCCATTTGTAAAATCCTCCTAAATATACAATTATAACTATGTATAATATTATACGGCTTGCGGCACGCAATGTCAATTGTAAGTTTAAAGGCCAATTCTGCCGCAGCTTACTTTAGTCGCTCTAAAATACCAACCGTCGCAGTACAGCCGAATCGTGTGACGCCGAGCCGCCGTACCTCAATCGCCCGTTCCAGCGTACGAACGCCGCCGGCTGCCTTGATTTTTACGTTGGGCGCTGCGTGCTGCCGCATGAGCTTCAAATCTTCGTCCGTTGCGCCGCCGCTGCCATATCCTGTAGAGGTTTTTACATAGTCTGCGCCCACCTCGTTGCAGATTTCACAGGCTTTTATGATTTCTTCCTTGCTGAGATAACAATTTTCAAAAATTACCTTGACGAGAACGCCCTTTTCGTGAGCAAGCGAAATTACAGCCCTTAGGTCGTCTGCAACATAGTCGTATTCGCCGGAACGCAGCTTCCCAATGTTTAAAACGACGTCGAGTTCTACCGCTCCGTTTTCAATGGCTTCCGCACTTTCTGCCACTTTTGTTTTCGTTGTTGTTGTACCGTGAGGGAAACCAATTACCGTGGTAAGAAGTACGTCGCTTCCGGCGAGGATTTGTCTGCACAGGGGCAGGTCGGACGGGCGCACGCATACGGACGCAACCTGATATTCTTTTGCCAAATTGCATCCGTCAATGATATCCTGATCTGTCAGCGTGGGTTTTAAAAGGGAATGGTCAATCATTTCCGCAATTTCTTTGTAGGTTACCATAGATGATACACTCCTATTCCTTAAATTAATTTTATTGATGCAGCGTGCCTTTTATTAAGGCCGCGCCGCTGCCGAGCTTACCGGAAAATTCATAGACGTCCCCGCGGTATAGCGTTGTTTCGTACCAAATGGGTTGGTCGTTTTCTAAAAAGCCGGTGCTTCTTATTTGAAAACACGCGATATTAGACCGAATTTCCAAGAGCTTTGCTTCTTTTTCGTTGGGAATCACAGCAGATATGGTCTGCTCCGCCAGCTTGATGCTTAAATGGGTTTTGCTCTCAATCAGCGTATAGAGCGAATGGCACAACTCTTCTGTGCGGAGCGGCTGTAGCATTTTTGCGCGCAGATAGCGTTTTTCATATATGACAGGTATATTGTCTGCAAACCGTAGCCGCTCAAAGTAATAGACTATTTCTTCGGCATCTGGCTTGAGCGTTGTCTGTACAGTGGAAGGAAGGTCAGCCGGACGTAGCTCGTCAAACGCAAGCACGCGCGTAGAGGGAACCTTACCGGCCTCCTTTGCTTTGGCGGTAAAGCTTATGAGCTGTGACAAATCATAGTGCAAGGGCTTGGCGGCAACGTAGGTGCCAACGCCCTTTTTATAGGTCAGCACGCCTTCCGCCACAAGAGCACATATTGCTTTATTTGCCGTCGCGCGGCTCACACCGTAGCGGTTACATATGTCACGTTCGGACAAAAACCTGTCGCCAGCCGTCAGCCCGTTTTCAGAAATAATTGTTTTTAAAATTGTATTCAGCTGTTGGTAGATAGGCTGGCGTACGATTTTATCCGGCGGCATGACGGACCTCCTATTAATGCGATATGGTGGCTAAGCCACGTGAATAGTATAACAGTATGGTATCAGTTTGTCAAGGATTTATATACGGATAATTGCAATTTAACGGATAGGTATGGTATAATATACGCAAGCTGAAGGCTTGCGCGACGTCACATGCGTGACGTTGGAAAAAGCTGCTGTCGGCGCACCGCGCCTCCTCCCGCAGAGCGGGAACGCATCTTTTTCAGATTTGTACGCTGAATTATGGGATATAGTGCCCTCTGCAGAGGAGAACGCATTATCTTTCTGTTTTATAAAGCATTTTTTTGTATATAATTTGTTTATAAATCCAAGAAAAATTATAGGTGTTGTTATGTTCGATTTTAAAAAGCAGCTGAAAAACCTGCCGGACCAGCCGGGGGTTTACCTGATGCATGATAAAAACGATAAAATCATATATATAGGTAAAGCAAAGGTGCTCAAAAACCGTGTACGACAGTATTTTATGGCGTCAAAGAATCATTCGGCAAAGGTGCGGGCAATGGTGAGCCATATCGCATGGTTCGAGTATATTGTGACGGACTCGAATTTAGAGGCGCTGGTGCTTGAGTGTAACCTTATCAAAAAGCACAAGCCGCACTACAATATTTTGTTAAAGGACGACAAGCACTATCCATACATCAAAGTGACGATGAATGAGCCGTACCCGAAGCTGACCGTGACGCGCGTGATGAAAAACGACGGCGCGCGCTATTTCGGGCCGTACACAGGGATGACGGTTGTGCGCGGCACGCTTGATATGATTAAACGGATTTTCTTAATTCCGACCTGTAAACGCGAGTTCCCGCGCGACATCGGCAAGGGGCGGCCGTGCCTGAACCATCAGATTAATAAATGCTTTGCGCCCTGCACAGGAGCGGTTTCGCAGGAGGAGTACCGCGCTATTTTTACACAGATTTGCAGCTTTTTAGAGGGGCGGCAGGACGAGCTGACCGGCTTGCTCGAGCAGCGGATGAACGCGGCGGCGGAGGCGCTTGAGTTTGAAAAGGCGGCGGACTACCGCGACAAGTTAGCCGCGCTGCGCGCTGTGACGCAGAAACAGAAGATTGTCAGCGACCGCATGGCGAATCAGGATATTGCGGCGTTTGCGTGTTACGACGACAAAGCGTTTATCGACATTTTCTTTGTACGGAGCGGGCGCGTGACCGGGCGGCAGAGCCACACGATTGACGGTGTGGGAGAGATGAGCGACGCTGAAATTATGACGGAGTTTTTAAAGCGGTTTTACGTGGATGCGGCCTACATTCCCGACGAGTTGATTGTTCAGTGTGATATCGAAGAGCGCGAGCTGTTTATTGAGTGGATGAGCGGGCGGCTCGGGCACAAGCTGATTTTTACTGTGCCGCAGCGGGGCGACAAATCGTCGCTGATTAAAATGGCGCTCAAAAACGTGGAGCTCAGTATTGGCAATTACAAGCTTGATCAACTCAAAAAGGAGTCGCAGGAAAATACTCTGGCGAAGCTGGCCGAATATTTGGAGCTGCCGCAGGTGCCGAACCGGATTGAGAGCTATGATATCTCAAATATTGCCGGGACGAGCAACGTCGGGGTCATGGTCGTGTTTCAGAACGGCGTGCACGACGCATCGCTCCACCGTAAGTTTCAAATTCGCTCTTTTGAGGGGCAGGACGACTACATGGCGATGGCAGAGGTGCTGACGCGGCGGCTGGGCCGCGCGGCGAGTGAAACGGACAAGATTGCGGTGGGGACGCTGGAGCGCAGTAAGGCGAAGTTTTTGCCGCTGCCGGATTTGATTCTGCTCGACGGTGGAAAGGGGCATGTCCACGCGATTGCAAAGGTTTTACAGCAGGCGGGCGCAGCGATTCCGCTTTGGGGAAT
The DNA here is from genome assembly GCA_900550065.1 of uncultured Eubacteriales bacterium. GTDB lineage: Bacteria > Bacillota > Clostridia > UBA1381 > UMGS1253 > Aphodoplasma. The sequence goes on from URQR01000132.1 coordinate 4,019, forward strand.
GGTAAAAGACGACAAGCACCGCTTCCGTGCACTGACGGATGGGGAGCGGGAGGTGACGCTGCCGAAAAATTCGGACGCGTTCCGCTTGGTTGGGACGATATCGGAGCAGGTACACGAAACGGCAATCACTTATCACACAAAACTGCGCGGCAAGAAGGGCCTGTCGTCCGAGCTGTCAAATATTGACGGCATCGGCGAAACGCGCCGCAAAAAACTGATGAAGTATTTTAAGTCGATTGACAGCATCGCGCGCGCAAGCATCGATGACCTGCTTGCCGCAGGGCTGGATAAACGGTCGGCGCAGAACGTGTACGCGTATTTTAATTGAGGAAAGAAGGTGCTGTGGCTTGCAGATTGGATTTGAAAGGCATACGGACGGAAAACTCGTTTATTATAGTGTGCCGGCGTTTACGCAGACGGGACTAGTGCGTCACTGCTTCACAACACGGCACGGCGGCGTAAGCACCGGAGAGACAGCGTCGCTCAACCTCGGGTTTCACCGAAAGGATACGAGGGAAAATGTTTTAAAAAACTATGAGATTGTGTGTAAGGCGGTCGGAATGCAGGCGGAAAAGCTCGTGCTGTCAAACCAAATCCACGAAAATCACGTCCGTGTTATTACGAAGGACGATTGCGGTAAAGGAATCACACGTGAGAGCGATATTATCGGCGTCGATGCGCTCGTATGCGCACAGCCGGGCGTACCGTTCGTCGTGTTTTGCGCCGACTGTGTACCGGTGTTTTTCTTAGACCCGGTAAAGCGCGTCGCCGCACTTGCCCATTCGGGCTGGCGTTCTACGGTGAAAAACATCTCCGCTGCGACGCTGGCTGTCATGCAGGAGCAGTTTGGCTGTGATACAGGTGATATTTTGTGCGCGATTGGGCCATCGATTGGGCAGTGCTGCTTTGAGGTAGATGCGCCCGTAGCACAGCAGTTTGACGCGCGGTTTGCTGAGGCACGCGGGGCGAAATACCACGTCGACTTATGGGGCGTGATTACAAAGCAGCTTATGGACGCTGGCGTATCGGAGGAGCATATCACACGGGCGGATATTTGTACCTGTTGCAACGGAGATGAGTTTTTCTCGAATCGGGCGCATAAGGGTAAAATTGGGCTGATGGGCGCATTGATGGAGTTAAAGTGAGAGGGTTTTGCAAATGAGAAAAAAATTTAAAACAAAACGGGTATACATGGCCGCGCTGGCTTTAATATTGATTCTGTGTTCCTGCTCTTCACAGCAGCAGGGCGCTGCGCCGTCGGCGACGGCGCAGCCGGGTGCGGCATATGGAAGCCTGAGCGTAGTCGTATATAATTTTGACACCTATATTCGCATTGCGACGCTGTCTCAGTCGGTGACGCAGGTAAGCGCACTCATCTACGACGGGCTGATGCGTAAAAAGGGCGACTATACGATGGTGCCGTGCCTTGCTCAAAGCTACAGCGTATCGGACAGCGGGCTGGTTTATACCTTTAACCTGCGGCGCGACGCGGCGTGGCACGATGGGGGCGGTTTTGACGCGTACGACGTGGACTATACGGTAAAAATGATACAGGAGCTGGAAAACAGCCCATACAAGGACAGGCTTGCAAACGTATCCAACACGAGGCGTGCGGATAAGTACACGTACATCATTACATTAAAAGAAGCGAATGCGGGCTTTATCAATTTGATGGATT
>URQR01000133.1 GCA_900550065.1 uncultured Eubacteriales bacterium
TACGCCGGCGGCGGAGCTTGATATGGCGCTGACGGACGAGCAGATACACAAAAATTTTGACAGGCTGTTAGCGGTACAGAACGAAATCTCGCGTGAAATCAATGATTCTTATATTGGCAGTATTCAGGAAGTGCTCGTTGAGGGAAAAAGTAAAACGGATGAGAAAATGATATCGGGCCGGCCGCAGGGCGGTAAGGTTTTGCATATGTTCGGCGGACAAGAATTAATTTGTAGGCTTGTTCCGGTCCAAATCACGGCGGCAATGCCATGGCTTTGGTAAAGAAAGAGTATGCAGTGCCCGGTACGAAGGCAGAGGCGGACGTAAGAGGACGCCGGATCGAAGCAGAGGTAGTTCCGCTTCCTTTCTACAAAAGAACGAAATAGAAATTTCACAAAAATATAAATTATAATATGGAGGAAAAGTTCAGTGGATATTTTAGAGATGGCAAAGGAATTAGGGAAAGCAATTGCGGACAGCGATTTAATGGCGGCAGTCAAAAAGGCCGAGGATGTACAAAACAACGATGAAAAAGCGCAGCAGCTTATTGGCGAATATAATTTAAAGCGGATGCAGCTTGCACAGCGTGTCCAGAAGGAAGATGTGACACAGGAAGAGCTTGAAGCGGTGCAGAAGGAGCTCTCTGACGAATTTGACAAGCTGATGCAATATTCGGTTATCAGCGACTTTATTACGGCGAGAAAAGAACTCGACGCGGTTTTGGAGCAGGTAAACAACGTAATTTCGTTTTATGTAACGGGTAAAACACCGGACGGCGGCTGTTCGGGGTCGTGTTCGAGCTGTTCCGGCTGCCACTAAGCCGGAGTTGCGAGAAAAAAAGGGGGGCGTTGGCTTGGCTGATGTTACACCAATGATGGAGCAGTACCAAAAAATTAAACAGCAATACGAGGACTGTATCCTGTTTTACAGGCTCGGCGATTTTTATGAAATGTTTAACGACGACGCGGTGCTGGCATCGCGCGAGCTGGAGCTTGTTTTGACTGGGCGCGGCGGCAAGAAGGACGAAAACGGCATCCGCGAAGGCGGGGTACCAATGTGCGGCGTACCGTTCCACAGTGCGGAGTCCTATATTGCGAAGCTTGTCGCGAAAGGCTATAAGGTTGCGATTTGTGAGCAGATGGAGGACCCCGCGCTTACAAAGGGGCTGGTCAAGCGCGATGTGATTAAAATCGTTACGCCCGGTACGGTGACGGATACACGTTCGCTCGACGAAAAGAAAAACAATTTCTTAGCGCTGGTCTTTTGTGCAGACGAACAGCAGACCGCGCTCGTTTTTGCCGATATTTCTACCGGAGAGCTATTTACAACGCGCCTAAATGGGATTGATGAAGCGGCGCTGCTCGATGAAATTGCAAGCTTTAATCCGTCAGAAATCTTATTTTCTCCGCATGCGCGTACGTATTACCTTAACGCAGTTAAGGGAAGGTTCGATGTCTATGTCGGTAATATTGATGCGGAGTTTTTTGGCTATGATATGGCAAAGAGCGCGATTATAGACGAGCTCGAAACGGATGACCTTACGCTTGCCGGCCTCCCGGACGATAAAGATACGGTTTGCGCGGTTGGCGCAGCGATTCTTTATTTAAGCGACACGCAAAAGTCGTCGTTGTTTCGCGTGCTCGACATCAATTACTATGAAACTGCGCAGTATATGGGAATTGACTACAATACGCGGCGTAATCTTGAGCTGACGCAGTCAATGCGCGAAAAGGCGAAAAAGGGGACGCTTCTATGGGTGCTCGACCGGACGAAAACGTCTATGGGCGGGCGGCTCTTGGCACAGTGGATTGAAAAGCCGTTATTAAACACAGACATGATAAAAAAACGGCAGCAGGGCGTGGCGGAGCTGAAGGATAATATGATCCTGCGCGAGGAATTGCAGGAGGAGTTGGACAGTGTATACGATATTGCGCGCTTGATTGGCCGGATTTCGCTGGGGAGTGCGACGCCGCGCGATATGATTTCACTGCGTGAATCGCTGCGCGTCCTGCCGGCAATTGAGCTGAAGCTGTCAAAATGCGGCAGCGCGATACTGGCTGAACAGTTAGAGTGTCTTGATCTGCTGTCCGACGTAAAGGATTTATTATACGCGGCGATTGACGACAATGCGCCTATTAACACGGCCAACGGCGGCGTGATTAAGGACGGGTATAACGCAAATGTGGATGAATACCGTACAGCACAGCGCGAGGGAAAGAATTGGCTCGCCGACGTGCAGACATACGAGCGTGAAAAGACGGGTATCAAAACGTTAAAGGTCGGCTATAACAAGGTATTTGGCTATTACATAGAGGTCAGCAAGGGGCAGACGGGCGCTGTGCCCGATTATTACGTGCGCAAGCAGACGCTTGTCAACGGCGAACGCTATATTACGCCAAAGCTGAAGGAAATTGAAAACATTATCATCGGTGCGGAGGAACGCCTTGTCCGCTTAGAGACGCATTTGTTCGATGAACTGCGCCAAAAAATCTGCGCGCAAATTGAACGGCTGAAAGCGACGGCGGGCGTACTTGCCGTAACGGATGTACTCTGTGCACTCGCAGAAGCGGCACAGCAAAACAACTACTGTATGCCTGTGGTGGACAATTCCGGCATGATTGAAATCAAGGACGGACGGCATCCGGTTGTGGAAAAAATGCTGAAAAGCGAATTGTTTGTGCCAAACGATACATTTTTGGATATGGAAAGCGACCGGCTCTGCATTATTACCGGCCCAAATATGGCCGGAAAGTCGACCTATATGCGTCAGGTTGCGGTTATTACGCTGATGGCGCAGATTGGGAGCTTCGTCCCCGCGGCTTCGGCTCGAATCGGCGTGGTGGATAAGATTTTTACCCGTGTCGGTGCGTCGGACGACCTTGCGACGGGGCAGAGCACCTTTATGGTTGAGATGAACGAGGTCACAAATATTTTGAAAAATGCAACGAAAAACAGCCTAATTGTTCTGGATGAAATTGGGCGCGGGACAAGCACATACGACGGCCTGTCGATTGCGTGGGCCGTTGCGGAATATATTTGCGATAAGGAAAAAATCGGCGCCAAAACGCTGTTTTCCACCCACTATCACGAGCTGACGGAGTTGGAGAGCCGGCTTGAAGGCGTAAAAAATTATTGCAGCGTTGTAAAAAAGCGCGGCGATGATATTACCTTCCTGCGCAAGATTGTAAAAGGCGGCGCGGACGGCAGCTACGGAATTGAGGTCGCTGCGCTGGCCGGCGTACCGGCTGAGGTAACGCAGCGCGCAAAGGAAATCTTCCATGTATTAGAGCAAAACGACGTCAACAAAGGCTCGTACCAGCTCGAAGTGCTCGACGCGCTGGCATATGCGCCTGCGTGCATGGGTGAGGAAGCGGATAATGAGATTACACAGGAATTAAAGGCGATGGATGTGACAACCTTTACGCCGATAGAGGCGCTCAACAAGCTCTATGAGCTTGCAAACCGCGCAAAAGAGATGTAAAGGCAACTCGCTTTACGGGATTGCGAGGTGAAACCGATGGGAAAAATTAATATTTTGGACGCGTCTGTAGCAAATATGATTGCGGCGGGCGAGGTCGTGGAGCGTCCCGCCTCCGTCATAAAAGAACTGATCGAAAACGCGCTGGATGCGGGCGCGGACAAGATTACGGTCGAAATGAAAAACGGCGGGATTATATACATGCGCGTTACGGATAATGGGCGCGGAATCGACGCGGGCGACGTTGGCCTTGCGTTCATGCGCCATGCGACGAGCAAAATCCTTGAGGCGAAGGATTTAGAAAAAATCGGGACGCTGGGCTTTCGCGGGGAAGCGCTCTGTTCTATTGCGGCGGTCGCTCGCGTGACGATGACAACGAAAACGGCAGAGGCTAAAAACGCCGTGCGCGTGTATGTCGAGGGCGGTGAAATGGAGGATATCAGCGAGGTCGGCGCGCCGAACGGTACGACGGTCGAGGTTAGCAATCTCTTTTATAATACGCCTGCGCGGATGAAATTTTTAAAGAAGGACGCCACAGAAGCGGGCTATATCTCCGATATAATAGAAAAATTTGTTTTGTCGCATCCGGAGGTTTCGTTCCGCTTTCTTAACAATGGGAAACAGGTTCTGTTTTCTACCGGCGACGGAAGCGTGACAAACGCGATTTATACAGTATATGGCAAGGAATACGCGCAATCCGTCCTGCCGATTGACTATGGCGACGCGGTTATTCGGGCAAAGGGCTATGTCGGCAAAAGCAATATCAGCCGCCCGAACCGGCGGCAGCAGAGCTTTTTTGTCAACGGCCGCTCCATACAGAGCAAAACCATAGCGGCGGCTTTAGAAGAAGCGTTTAAAAATCAGATTATGATTGGAAAATTTCCGTTTGCGGTCATTGATTTATTAGTGAATCCGGCGTTTGTGGACGTCAATGTGCATCCGCACAAGACCGAGGTTAAGTTTTCTGACGAGCGTAAAGTGTTTGATACGGTTTATTGGGCAGTAAAAAACGCTCTGTATGAAAAACCGATTGTGCCACAGGCGAGCATCAATACAAAAAAAGAAACATTTAAAAACAATGATTTCATTGTAGATAAAAAAAACTATATACAGGTGCCGATACTGGACAAAACGATAAACATACAGTCCACAGCACCACAGGTGCAGGAATATAAGTATGATAGGCCGGAACATGCGTCTGCACCTGCAAAAGCTGCTAAGGAGCAGGTAACGATTCAGCCGCCGGCTGCCTTTCAGGAAGCGCACGAGGTGCAATACAGTCCTGTCTCCGTACCGGAAGCATCCAATAGTGTATCAGAGGAGCCGCCGAAAGCGACGTCGCAAGCATGTGAGGACCGTACACAGCCGGATTATAAAATCGTTGGGCAGTTGTTCGGCACTTATATCGTACTGGAAAGCGGCGGCGAGGTACTTCTCATTGACCAGCATGCGGCGCACGAGCGGCTCAAATATGAGCAGCTTAGGCGCGATTTGGCACGTAAGTCGCCGAAGATACAGTCGCTGCTGTCGCCTGTTGTGGTTGAATTGTCAGCGCCGGAATTCGCCTTTGTGGCGGAAAACACAGACCGTTATACGCTGCTTGGCTTTGATATGTCTGAATTTGGCAAGAATGCAGTATTGGTAAGCGGTGCGCCGATGGGCGTTGCTTATGAGGATATCAAGGATTTGTTTGTTGAGCTGACAGAACAAATGATGTCACAAAAAAAGGCAATCATTGGCGAGTCCTACGAGTACGCGCTCTACACAGTCGCCTGTAAGGCGGCGATTAAGGCGAATCACCCGCTTGATACGCGGGAAATTCATGCGCTTGTGGATGAAGTGTTTGCGCTGGACGGCATCAACACGTGCCCGCACGGGCGGCCGATTATGATTTCGCTGACAAAACACGAGCTGGAAAAGCAATTTAAGCGGATTGTCTGAGCTTTTATATGGGATGAGGGATATGTATGAATAAAATACCCCTGATTGTTGTCGCGGGTCCGACCGCGTCCGGAAAAACGCGCCTTGCGGTTGAAATTGCAAAGCGGTACAATGGCGAAGTCGTTTCTGCCGACAGTATGCAGATATACAAATATATGAATATCGGCACGGCAAAGCCGACAGAAGAAGAAATGGACGGCGTAGCGCACCATATGCTCGATATTGTATCGCCGAATGAGC
>URQR01000134.1 GCA_900550065.1 uncultured Eubacteriales bacterium
CTAAATGTTTATTTTTTGTTCTGCCGTCAGCTCTTGCGATATATTCTAATTTATCGAGTAAAATATCATTAATTCTCATTGTATATCTTTTTAAATTTTCGGGCATTTTTGACACCTCTTAGACGCAATTTTAATTAACTATTGACATCATTATAGCGTTATATTATAATAGAATGTGAAAATGACGCAATTGTGACGCAGTTTTTTACGTTAATAAAAAGAGCGTTATTTACGCTCTATCTTTCCATTAGGAGGTGCGGGATTATTTGTTCGCCCCAAAATATAATCCACTGATGTGCCATATAAATCAGCCAATTTGATTAAAATGTTTGTCGGAACATCATTTTCACCAGTTTCATATTTTGAATATCCTGTTTGCGACATATCCAAAATTTTTGCTAATTCAGTTTGACTTAAATCTTTATCTTCTCTTAAATCCCTTAACCGATTATACATAATATACACCTCGTATAAAGTATAGTATAACCGGAAAAATTGCAGTCATGCTCAACCTGTTTCAGGTTAAAAAAGTGAGAATTAAGGGTTTTAGCCCCGCGCAGCGGCCGTTTCAAGGGGGTGTGGGGGGAAATCGGAATCCCCCCACGTTTTTGGGCACTTTTGACTCCAAAAGTGCCACGCCGTAGGCATGGCAAAAATTAATTATTAGAAGAAATTAAAACCCATCGAAGAAATAACAACTTGCGGTTCTGCGCCGCGCCGCAGGCACAGCAGAAGCAACTACTATCTCCTTTTTTGGCATAAATCACCCCTACATGTTTATGCAAAACAAGTAGCACTCTGCTGTGCCTACGGGACGGTGTTTGCGCCGCGGACACAAAAAAAGAGCAGACCGAAGCCTGCCCTTCTTTTGCGCCCCTGTTACGAAAAATAAAACTGTGCTTATTTGGGACGGTACGGCTCCTTATACTCGGATAGTCCGAGTATGTAGTCAACCGTGACACCATAGTACGCTGCGAGCGCAACAATGATGCCGACCGGGACTTGGCGCAGACCGCGTTCGTATTTGGAGTAGAGCGACTGGTCACACATTAAATAATTCGCGATTGTTTGCTGTGTGAGGTCTGCGTCTTCCCTCAAGTCCCTGATTCTGAGTTTGATTTCTGGTTTGTTTGCCATATGTTATCACCTGCCTTTATTATACTATAGGACAATTTCACCTATTGACTTTTTGGACTAATGGTCCTACAATAAAATATAATTTAGTATATGAGAAAGGGGCGCGCATTATGTCAAATATATCAAGAAAGCAAAAAATACAGAAAACAGGTGACGAAAGTGTGATAAGAACATGTTTATCGTGTAAGTATTATATACCGCATTATATTAAGGTTGGAAACGAGTTTAAGGTGAGTGCATTTGGACACTGTACCTATCCGCAGATAAAAAGCAGAACCGCGGATAAGCTTGCGTGTGCGTACTATAAAGAGCGTTAAACGAAAATAGGACAAAAAGGCGGGAATAGGTTTCCCGTCTTTTTTTTTGTGGACGTGCAGGGCTTGTGCGAATCTTTTTACGCGGAAATAAAGGGCGGCGCTGCGGCATAGGATAAAAAGAGAATAATGGCGAAGGAGATGCGAATTATGTACCGGTTTATTATCATAAAAAAACGTGTGGCGCTCCTGTGTGCGCTGCTGCTTGCACTGACGCTTGCGGGAGGAATATGCTTTGCGGCGGCTGGTGTCGTTACGACGCAGGAGGAGCTCCCGCCGCAGGAGGGGGTACGCCTGCCGGTGCTGATGTATCACAGTGTGCTCAAGAATACGTCCTCGGCGGGAAAGTATGTCATTTCGCCCGACACGTTTGAAAGTGACCTGAAATATTTAAAGGAGCACGGCTATACATCCGTTCTGTGCGGAGTGGTAATTGCCTACGTGAAAAATGGGGGCACTCTGCCGGAAAAGCCGGTCATGCTTACGCTTGACGATGGGTATTTAAATAACCTGACCTACGTTGTGCCGCTTTTGGAGCAGTATGACATGAAAGCGGTTATATCGGTGGTGGGGAGCTATGCGGAGCGTTTTTCGGCGGACCATAATCCGAATTATTCGTACTTTTCGTTTGACGATATTACCGAATGTATCAATTCCGGCCGAATTGAGATTGGGAACCATACCTACGATATGCATAAGCAGGGGGAGCGGCGCGGTTCGATGAAAAAGCGCGGCGAGAGCGACGCGGCGTACGAGAAAGCGCTAAGCGAGGACTTGCAGAAAACACAGGATTTACTAATGGAACACTGCAAAATTAAGCCGCGTGTTTTTGCCTATCCGTTCGGCGCGGTTAGCAACGCCTCAGAAGATATTGTAAAAAAGCTTGGTTTTGAGATGTCGCTCGGCTGCGGTGAAAACGTAAACCTTATTACGCCGGGCGACGAATCAAAACTCTACCATATGTGCCGGTTTAACCGTGCGAGCGGAATCAGCACGGAAAAATTTATGGAGCGAATTGAGCGGTAGAAGCAGGCTGCCGGTTTCTGTTGCAAAGCCGTTTTCATAGTGCTATAATGAATAAAAATAGAAATGATAACGGGAGGGGCGGCGATGAAGCAGGGGAAAAAGCGTGCAATATTGCACTTTGCGTCGTATTACGCGCCGTACCGGGGCAATTTTATCAGCTCGCTGGCTCGGCTTGCGGCGTTTTTTGCGTGCGACGGGATTGAAACGGTCTATGTCTTCCCGGCAGAGGCGAAAGAGCTTGCATGGGCACAGGAAATGCTGCAAAACGGAGAAGCCGTCTACTTTTTAGCGGACAGCCCCGGGAAAAGTGTGAAACTTCTTCGCGATACAATTGAGCGACACAATGTAGTAGCAGTCCATACGCATTTTAGCGAAACGAGATATAACTTACTTATCAAACGAGCATTGTACGGAAAGAAAATCAAATGGATTCGTCACGTTCACAGCGCATACCGCTATGCCGGTGCACTCAAAGAGCCGCTAAAGCGGTTTGCAGAGCCGTGCGACTGTGTGATTACCTGCAACGATAAAATCGCGGAGGATATGGCGCTGCATGGATATAGTCGGCAGATGCTCTGTCCGGTTTATAACGGGGTGGATTTTACGCGGCTTGATACATATGAAACGCTGACACATGCACAGCTTGGCATCACCGCGGATACACAGCTCGTGATGATGTTTGGATACAATACGCAGATTAAAGGCGTCGACCTTGCGGTCGAAGCAGTCAAATGTCTCCGTGAAACCTGTGACATTTGCTTAATGCTCGTCGCGGCAAGCAATATTGAACGGGTCAAAGCCGATATTGCGGCGCAGTGCGGCGGCAATCTGCCGCCATGGATTTTGTTGCTCCCGCCCCGCGATGATATTGCCTCATATTATCATGCCGCGGATATCTTTCTGTCCGCAAGCCGGACAGAAAGCTTTTGTTACGCACTTTTAGAGGCGCAGTACTGCGAATGTTATGCAGTAGCAAGCAAGATTCCGGGGCATATGCGGGTTGCGTCTATGTTTGAAAGTGAGGACGCGGCTGCGCTTGCAAACGCCCTTGCAGGCGCTATAAATATGAATGCAGACGAGCGGGAGGCGGTTTTGCAGCAGCAGAAGAAAGCGGTGATGGAACAGCACTCCGTTGACCGATGGGCGCGGCAAGTGCGGCAGGTATACCGTGATAAACTTGGAATTTAAAATTTATGATAAATTTTGGTTAGTGGCGACAAATTTGGGTATAGTATAAATTGGAAAGATTTTATGAGTAAGAGGGTGTTGGGTTGAAACAAAAATTTAACGTGACGGGCATGAGCTGCAGCGCGTGCTCGGCAAATATTGAAAAAACGCTTCGCAAGCAGAGCGGCGTGGAAAAGGCAGAGGTCAACCTGCTGTCCAATTCGATGCAGGTGTCCTACGATGAAAATATAATTAGCGAGGCACAAATCATAAAGGCGGTAGAGACGATTGGTTATGGCGCGTCTGTGCCGGGGAAGGCGGCGGACAGTGCGCCGCCGGAGGATGCGGGTGTGAGCGAGGAAAAATCGTTGCTGCACCGGTTCGTGATTTCGCTTGTTTTGCTTGTGCCGCTGATGTATATCTCAATGTATCATATGTTTTACGAGTGGTTCGGTCTGCCGATTCCGGCGTTTATGATGGAGCTGTTTCACGGCGATGAAAACGTAATTACCTTTGCATTTTCACAGTTTTTACTGCTTTTGCCGATTCTGTTTGTCAACAGGAAGTATTTCACATCAGGTTTTAAAAATTTAATCCACCGTTCGCCAAATATGGACACGCTGATTGCAATCGGCGCGTCTGCTGCCGCGCTCTATGGCATTGCGGCGATTTTCCTGCTTGGGTACGGCCTTGGGCACGGCGACAGCGCGCTCGTCCATCGTTATAGCATGGATATTTACTTTGAGTCGGCGGGGACAATTTTGACGCTGATTACACTCGGTAAGTACTTGGAGGCAAAGTCGAAAGGAAAGACAGGTGAGGCGATTAAAAAGCTGATGGACCTAACGCCGAAGTCGGCGACGGTGCTGCGCGGCGGGCAGGAAGTGGTCGTTGGGATTGAGGAAATCGTGGTCGGAGACACAGTCTTGTTAAAGCCGGGGCAGAGCGTGCCGGTGGATGGTACGGTCCTGTCGGGCAGCACCGTAGTGGACGAGTCAGCAATCACGGGCGAGAGTGTGCCGATTGAAAAAACGGCGGGTGATACGCTGATTGGCGCGACGCTCAATAAAAGCGGCGCGGTACAATTCCGGGCGACGCGCGTCGGCGCGGACACGACGATTGCAAAGATTATTGAACTGGTACAGGAGGCGGCGAGCTCGAAGGCGCCGATTGCGAAGCTTGCCGACAAAATCAGCGGCGTATTCGTTCCGATTGTAATTGGGATTGCGCTTTTAAGCTTTTTTGTATGGCTTCTGCTTGGCGAAGGGCTGGAATTCGCGCTCTCGACGGGAATTGCCGTGCTTGTTATTTCGTGCCCCTGCGCGCTCGGGCTTGCAACGCCGGTGGCAATTATGGTCGCGACAGGAAAGGGCGCGGAGAATGGTATTTTGATTAAATCCGCCGCGGCGCTCGAAACAGCGCACAAGGCCGATTGTGTTGTGCTCGATAAAACGGGTACAATTACGGAGGGCAACATGCGCGTCAGCGACGTGATTGCGTTTGGCGCAGAGGAGGCGAATCTGCTTCGGGTTGCAGCGGCGCTGGAAGCGAAAAGCGAGCATCCGCTTGCACAGGCGGTTGTACTCTACGCGAAGGAAAAAGGAATCGACACCGAAGAAGCGGCCGGCTTTGAGGCGGTGTTTGGGCGCGGTGTGCGCGCAGTTATCGGCGAAAATCCATGCTTGGCCGGAAACGAGGCCTTTATGCAGGAAAGCGGCGTTGACACCATGGCAGCGCAGCAGATGGCGAATCAACTCTCCGGCGAGGGCAAGACACCGCTCTATTTTGCACAGAATGGGAAACTGATTGGTATCATAGCGGCGGCGGATACGGTCAAAAAGAGCAGCGCGGCGGCTGTCGCGGCGTTTCGCCATATGGGTATCCGCACGATTATGCTTACGGGCGATAACGCGCGTGTAGCGGAGGCGATTCAGAAGCAGGTCGGCGTCGACGAAACAATTGCGCAGGTTTTGCCGCAGGATAAGGAGCAGAAA
>URQR01000135.1 GCA_900550065.1 uncultured Eubacteriales bacterium
TTTGCTTCATAGAACAAGCAGCGGGTATATCTCCCCCGCTTCGCGAGGTCTATCGCCGTTAACGTGACATTTGCTCCTGAGGAGCGAATGTTCTTAATAAAATCTTGTTATAAGAAGTTAGCCGCCTGCTTGTCGGGCGGCTGTTTTATTGACAGGCGTATGGCAGTATGTTACAATACCTGTACATACAAAAACGGGAAAGAGGGGGCGGTTTGTGTGAACGTGTACGATTTTGATAAGACGATTTATGACGGAGACAGCACGGCACACTTCTATTTTTACTGTGTTCGCCGTTTCCCGTCGGTGCTTTTCTGGCTGCCCTATCAGGGCTTCTCGTTTTTGCTTTATGTGCTGGGCGTATACAAAAAAACACAGTTTAAGGAGCGGTTCTATCGGTTTTTCCGGCTGGTGAAGGATATTGAAACAGTCGTGGAGCAGTTTTGGAACGAAAAGCAGGGCGGAATAAAAGCGTGGTACCTTGCGGGCAGGAAAGAGGATGATGTGATTATATCGGCATCGCCGGAGTTTTTGTTGCGGCCTATTTGCAATCGGCTCGGCATCCGACACCTGATTGCTTCGCGCGTGGACGCACGCTCAGGGGCGTATGACGGTCAAAATTGCTACGGGGAAGAGAAGGTGCTGCGCTTCCGGGCGGAATTCCCGGACGGTGTGATTGATAATTTTTACTCCGATTCGCTCTCTGACGCGCCATTGGCACACCTTGCCACGGAGCAGGCGTATCTTGTGGCGGGCGAAACGCTGCTGGAATGGAATAAATATAAAGAAACACACAAATAGAATAAATTTCTCCGGATTGGGGCAATAGGAAGACAGGGATGACCTGTCTTTTTTTATATGGTATTATTATATAAGTGTACAAAAAGTAAAAAATTAGTTGAAAAAGTAAAAAATATGTGATATTATACAAAAATAGTGGAAAAAATGCCATTCATTTTGAATTTTGGAGGCAATAAATTGGATAAAATTCATATAGAAACGGCAAAACGAACCGATGCGGGCGTTATTTTAGCGTTGATTCGAGAACTGGCCGTATACGAAAATATGAGCCATTTTGTAGAAGCAACTGTGGAAATGATTGAAGAAAATGTGTTTGATAAAGGCGGCGCGCAGGTTCTATTAGCAAAGGAAGACGGCGAACCGGTTGGATTTGCTCTGTTTTTTGAGAACTTTTCAACGTTTAAAGGAAAGTGCGGCGTTTATCTTGAGGATTTGTATGTGAAGAAGGAAAAACGCGGCAAAGGCTACGGTAAGGCGTTGTTTTCTGCGGTTATGCGAGAGGCGAAGATACGCGGCGCGGGACGTATGGAGTGGGCGTGTCTCGACTGGAACAAGCCGTCGATTGACTTTTATTTATCCATGGGTGCGCAGCCGCTTACGGATTGGACGCTGTACCGGTTGGACGAGACGGCGCTGGACGGCGCACAGTAACGCTTGATATGGCCCGCCGGCAGGTTAGGGGGAGCCCGGCCGGGCTTTAGTATTTTATTAAATTATGAGGAGGAAACAGGATGCAGGAGGTTTGGTTACAACAGACAATTTGGACCATTTTGCCGCCGCTTATCGCGATTGCGCTGGCACTTTGGACCAAAGAGGTCTACTTTTCGCTGTTGGTGGGGATTTTTTCGGGGGCGCTGATGTTTGCGAACTTTAATCCGCTCGGCGCGCTGGAAACGACGTTTACCATCATGGGGGAAAAGGTCGGGGGAAACATTAACATTATTATATTCCTCGTTTTATTGGGCATGTTAGTAGCGCTGATGAACAAATCGGGCGCGACGCGGGCCTATGGGCGATGGGCTGTGCGGTCTATCAAATCGCAGCGCGGCGCGCTTGCGGCGACGTCTGCGCTCGGCGTGCTGATTTTTGTGGATGACTACTTTAACTGTCTGACGGTCGGGACTGTTATGCGCCCGGTTACGGACGCGCACAAGGTGTCGCGTGCAAAGCTTGCGTATATTATTGATGCAACAGCCGCGCCGATTTGTATTATTGCACCGATTTCGAGCTGGGCCGCGGCGGTCGGCTCGTCGCTTCCTGAGGGGAGCAGCATTGACGGCTTCTCACTCTTTTTACAGACGATTCCGTTTAACTTATATGCGCTTTTGACGCTTGCGATGATTGTATTTATGATTTGCACAAACTTTGACTTCGGCGCAATGAAAAAAAGCCTGAAGTTAGAGCAGGACGGTGGCATCAAGGCAGGCGAGAGCAAAGATGAGCTCGTTGTGGAAAACGAAAAAGGGCGCATTTATGACCTGATTGTGCCGATTGTCGTTTTGATTGTTTTATGCATTCTGGCGATGCTGTACACGGGCGGCATTTTGGAGGGCGCGGGCCTGATTGATGCGTTTGCAAACTGTGACTCGGCGCTTTCACTGGCAATCGGCTCGTTCTGTACGATTATTGTGACCTTCCTGCTCTACATTCCGCGTAAGGTCATCACTTTTACGGAGTTTGCGCAGAGTCTGGTGGATGGTTTTAAGGCAATGGTTCCGGCGATTTTGATTCTGACGTTTGCGTGGACGCTGAGCGGCGTTTGCAGCGAGGATTACTTAAATCTTGGCGGCTATGTAAAAGAAATAGTCAGCGCGAGCAATATGTCGCTGTCGTTCCTGCCCGCAATCTTCTTCTTGGTTGCACTCGGACTCGCATTTGCGACGGGTACGTCGTGGGGCACGTTTGCGATTTTGATCCCGATTGCGATGGCGGTGTTCGGCGGCGAAGCAAGCAATCTGATGGTTGTAACAGTATCCGCGATTTTGGCGGGTGCTGTCTGCGGCGACCACGTTTCGCCAATTTCCGATACGACGATTTTGTCGTCAACAGGTGCGCAGTGTAACCATATTGAACACGTTTCGACGCAGATGCCGTATGCATTGTTAGTTGCGGGCTGCGCCTTGGTGGGCTACATTGTTTCCGGCTTTGCGGACAACGGCTGGCTGGGGCTGCTAATTGGCGCGGTGTTGCTGTTTGCGTCGCTTTTGTCGATTTGGGCGCTATCGAAGAAACGGGCGGCATAACCAATCACAAAAAATTGCAAAAAGGCGGAACCGAATAACCGGCTCCGCCTTTTTTGTATAACAATACTGAGGTGAATAGAGTTGACGATTATATTGGAAAAGGCTTCTTTGCACGATTATAAGGAAATTTATGCGTTACAGATCCAGTCCTTTCGGGCACTGCTCGACCGCTATCAGGATTATGATTATAGCCCGGGCGCGGAAAAAATAGAGCGGACGATACAAAGGCTTGAGGAACCAGAGACAGATTATTACTTTATATCTCTTAACGGAAAGCATATTGGCGCATTGCAGATATGTAACTACGGAAAACTTAGTAAATTAAAGCAAATTTTTATTATCCCTACGTATCAGGGGTATGGCTATGCGCAGCAGGCCATATCCGCTGTGGAAAGACTATACCCAAACGCGGAGCATTGGGAGCTTGATACCATTTTACAGGAAGAAAAGCTTTGCTACTTGTATGAAAAAATGGGATATCAGAGAACAGGGAAAACGCATAGAATCAAGGATGGCATGGATCTTGTATTCTATAGAAAATAGCCTTACCGCTGTGTCTGCACCTGCAGTGCCGTTCCGTCCGTTGACACAGTAACCGTACCGCTTTCGTCCGTGCGGTATACGGTAATACCAAGCCGATCAAGGGTTTGCAGCGTTTCGGCATGCGGATGGCCGTAGGAATTGCCCTCTCCGCAGGAAATAACCGCTATAGAGGGGGAAACAGCTTCTAAAAACGCCTTTGAGGAAGAGGTGGATGAGCCGTGGTGTCCGAGCTTAATTACGTTGGCGGACAGAGCGCCCTCTGATGCCTGCTTGATAATTTGCCGCTCCGATTCCTGTTCTGCGTCGCCCATAAAAAGGAATGAAACGTCTTGATAAGTAAGCCTTAAAACGGCGGAATAGTTGTTTAAATCCTTATATTTATCTGCACACGGCGCAAGAAATTCCGCCCTAACGCCCGCCTCGTTAAGTAGGATTACGCCCGCCTTTGCGGTATTGATTTTAAGCCCCTTTTCTTTTACTGCAAGCAGCAGATTTTCAAACGTCTTTGTATCATGCTCTACCTTCGGCAGATAGACCGCGCCGACATCAAACGCGTCGATCACCTTCGCCATGCCGCCGATATGGTCGGCGTGCGGGTGTGTTCCAATAATATAGTCAAGTCTGCCGACGCCCAGCGACTGGATAGAGCGGATAAGTGCGTCTGCGGTTTTGGCTTCTCCGGCGTCAATTAGGATTGTTTTTCCGTCCGGCAATGTAATCAGCTCGCTGTCGCCCTGACCAACGTCGATAAATGAGACCTGAAGCGTGTTGTCTGGTGTAAAAGAGGGCTGCGGCATCGTCGCCGGGACGGAGCAGGCGCATAGCGTAAACAGCAGGAGCGTTGTAACGAGGAGGACAAAATTGCGTTTCATATCTATCACCAGCTTTTCGTTTTTTATAGTATAGCACGACGTGAAAGAATGTGTCAAACAGATTGCAGCAGCAGAAAAATTGTGCTAAAATAGACGCAAAAGCTTTACTTTTGCGTCTATTTTAGTACAACGTTTTTGTGATAAACAAACACAAAGAGGTGTTTTTTATGGATACACAGGAGTGCAAGCTGTGCCCGCGCGGCTGTGGAGTAGACAGGCGGCGTGCGCGCGGTTTTTGCGGCGCGCCGGATGGCATAAAAATAGCGCGCGCCTCGCTCCATCAGTGGGAAGAGCCGTCTATCAGCGGGACAAACGGTTCTGGGGCTATTTTTTTCTCAGGCTGTACGCTGCGCTGCTGCTTTTGTCAAAATTATAAAATCAGCGCGGAAGGCTTTGGACAGGAAGTGAGCGTAGAAGAGTTGTGCGAAATTATGCTTCGGCTCCAGGCACAGGGCGCACACAACATTAACTTTGTCACACCGACGCATTATGCAGATAAGATTGTGCAGGCGTTGGAGCGGATTAGGGGTGACAGGCTGACAATTCCGACCGTCTATAACAGCTCGGGCTACGAAACGGCGGAGACGCTTGCAATGTTAAATGGCTACATCGACGTCTATCTGCCGGACTTGAAGTACATGTCGCCGGCGCTCTCCGCGCGGTATTCTTCGGCGGAGGATTATTTTTTGTTTGCGTCGAGCGCAATTACGCTGATGCAGCAGCAGACCGGCGCGCCCGCCTTCGACCAAAAAGGGCTTTTGAAAAAGGGGACAGTGATCCGCCATATGGTGCTGCCCGGTGTATACCGTGACTCTTTGCGCTTGCTCGATTGGATTGCGGAAAATTTTAACAACGGAGATGTTTTGCTGAGCCTAATGTGCCAGTATACACCGCAGTACCATAGCGCGCGTTTTCCGGAGCTTGACCGCAGGGTTACAACATATGAATACAGAAAGGTTGTGGAGCGCGCGGCGCAGCTTGGTCTGCAAGGATATATGCAGGAAAGAGAAGCGGCAAGTGCGGCATATATCCCGGAATTTGATTTAAGCGGGCTGTAAAACAAAGTATGGATTGCATTTTTATAGAATAAATGATATACTATATGCAGGGATTTTGTTTTGCGATTGCTTACTGGTTTATAAAGTGTTGTTTATAAATTTTCAAATAAAGAAAGGGGTA
>URQR01000136.1 GCA_900550065.1 uncultured Eubacteriales bacterium
TTACCTTTAACAGGCACTCGCTCGTATTGAGGCGGATGACCGTGTCGGAATACTCGACAATGCCCTGATAGTTTTCGATAAACAGCTCGCGGTTGCCCGTAAAAATAAGCTTCGGCAGGTTTAAAACAATATCCTTCGGCAGGTCGAGCGCCTCTGCTATTCGCTCAGCGCGCGATTTTTTATATTCTGTTTCCTTAATCCGCATTTCCTTCTTCTTTTTTTTCAAGCCCAGTTCACCTCGCCTTGCTGATTCGGTGTTTTGTAATAACAATTTTATGCAATAGTGCGGCGGTTCATGTCATATATATTTAGTGTATATGATATCAAGCAGTCAAAATAGATGGGGGAGATCCGTATGGAACCGATACAAAAACAAGTCCGGCGCAGCCGTTCAAAAATTAAAAAGGCGGCGGGGATTGCGGCGGTGCTGTACTTTATTGCCGTTATGCTTTTAAACCCGGCCGAGTCGATTCAGGCGGCGAAAAACGCGCTTGCTTTGTGCGGCAATGCGCTGATCCCGAGCTTGTTTCCTTTTTTTGTATTTTCATCACTTTTGATTCAATTTGGGTTTGCGCGCGTGCTCGCTAAGCCTATGTCGCACATTATGCACCCCTTGTTCGGCGTGAGTGGCAACGGCGCGCTTTGCTTTATTTTGGGCGTTTTGAGCGGCTATCCGCTCGGTGCGTCGTGCGTATGCGACCTCTACCGCGAGGGCGGGCTGAAGAAAAGCGAGGCCGAGAAGCTGCTCGCCTTTTGCAATAATTCCGGCCCGTTGTTTATTATTGGGTCGGTCGGCGCGGCGATGTATTTCAATGAAACGGTCGGGCTGATACTCTACGTGGTTCATATTTTGTCGGCGGTCAGTGTCGGTATCATTTTAGGATGCTTCGGGCGCGGAAAAAGCGGCGAACGTACGGCCGCGCCGCAAAGCGTAATCCGCGCAAAGCCGCTCGGTGTAATTTTAAAGGACGCTGTTGTGGGTGCGGTCAACAACATGCTCCTCGTGTGTGGCTTTACGGTGCTGTTCGCCGTTATTATTTCGTCGCTGTCCGGTTTTTTCCCGGCCGGAGTTGGCACGGTGATAGGAAGCGGCGTTTTGGAGATTTCCACCGGTGTTTTTAACGCCAGCCATGCGGCGCTCAGCCTTGATATACGGCTTATTCTCACCTCTGCTATCATTGGCTTCGCGGGGCTAAGCGTCCACTTTCAGGTCATGGGAATCGTATCAAAGACTGACCTTCGTACAACGCAATACTTTATTGGAAAGCTTTTGCAGGCTGTGATTGCAGCAGCCTATACGGCGGTTGCTTTGTGCGTTGTGCCGCTTGACGTGAGCGCAGTCAGCTATTATATGTACCCCATCCATGCCTATGAGCTGATTGACTTTGCCGCAGCGGTTAAGCTGTCGGTGCTTTATATGGCGAGTGCGGCGTTTATTATTCTTCTGCTGTGGCTGTTTGAAAAAATATGGACATGGCAGGAAAGTATGAAGTATAAAAAGTGATGCCTATACGGAATTGTAATTTACGGCTGTATGTGGTAAAATAGTCTCAAAGGCGAAGCCTTTGAGACATTGGAAGAATTGTTGTCGGGGCATAGCCCCTCCTCCTGCTGCGCAGGCGCACAATTCTTCGGATATGTGCCAGATTTATGATATAATGGCGAAAAAAAACAGATTAGATACAAAAGAAGGGATTATTGAATATGGAAACAATCAAGTTTGAACGAAGCATTCCGGTAAAAAAGGAGGTAGACGTTTTTGTTGCAGGCGGCGGGCCGGCGGGCGTTGCGGCGGCGGTAACGGCGGCTCGTCTCGGGGCGAAGGTGTTTTTGGCCGAGCGGGGCCAGTGCTTCGGCGGTGCGGCGGCGATGACGCTTGTGCCCGCGTTTATGCGGTTTTCCGACGGAGAAAATTTTGTGAGCGGCGGTATTGGACGCGAGGTATTTAATGCGCTGTATGGGGCGGATACACCGTTTACTGAAAAGGAATATTCGATTGATATTGAAAATCTGAAGCGCATTTACGACGACATGATGGAACGCTCCGGAGCGGACTTTTTGTTTGCTTCTGAGGTGATTGGAATCGAGTGTGGCGAAGACGGCGCAATTGAGTATGCGGTCGTAAAAGGAAAGGAAGCGCTCTACGCCGTGCGGGCAAAGGTTTTTATCGACACGACGGGCGACGGCACGCTCGCGGTTTGGAACGGCGCGCCGTACGAGATGGGCGACGGTATGGGCGCGATGATGCCCGGGACGCTGTGTACGCTTTGGAACAACATTGACTGGAACCGCGCGGTGGTCGAGCTTGGGCGCGACCCGGATAACCGCTGCCTTCCGCAGGCGTTTGCAGACGGCGTCTTTACGGTCAAGGACCCCGGCCTGCCCGGTATGTGGCGGTTTCGCGATAACTTGGGCGGCGGAAATATCGGGCACGTGTTCGGCGTGGACGGTACGGACGAAGCGTCGCTCACAAAAGGGGTAATTGACGCGCGGCGGCGTATGCCGGAGTACGAATTCTACTATAATCACTACTTAGAGGGCTACGAAAACGCAAAAATCGTTGTGTCAGGGGGCGAGCTCGGTATCCGCGAAACGCGCCGTATCTTGGGCGAGCGCGTATTGACAGTCGACTCGTATTTTTCGCACGCGGTGTTTGACGACGAGATTGGCCGCTACTGCTATCCAATTGACATCCACGCCTCTGCAATTGGGAAAAAAGAAAAGCTTGACGGCATTTATGAGCAGGATTACGCCAAAGGGGAAAGCTACGGTATTCCGTATGGCTGTCTGCTGCCGAAAAACACAAAGAATCTGCTCGTTGCGGGTCGGACAATCAGCGCAGACCGCGAGATGATGGGCTCGGCGCGCGTAATGCCGTGCTGTTTTATCACCGGCATGGCGGCGGGGGCCGCGGCGGCGCAGGCGGTGCAGCGAGGGTGTACCGTGCGAGAGGTAGAGGTAAAGCAGCTGCAAAAAACGCTCAAGAAGCTGGGCGCATTTTTGCCGAACTGCGAATAAGAAAAAGACGGGTCATTGCCCGTCTTTTTTATTTGGCAGCGGTATACGTCTGCCGGATAGACCGAGGATATCGTCGGAAGAAACGCGGTAGAATTTACAGAGCGTAATCAGGTGATTGATAGGAAGCGGCACAACGCCTCTTTCATATCTTGAATATGCATTTTGTGACGTGTAAAGCAATTTTGCAAGTGTTGTTTGAGATAAGTCTCTATCCTCTCGAAGCGCTCTGATACGTTCCTGATAAGTCATGCTAACACCTCCTTTTCGTAAAGTATAAACTATTTTGCGGTAGGAGGTGAGAAGTTATCTTAAATTGAGATATTTTTTTATAATAAGTTATTAAATTAAGCTCCGTAAAACCCATACAATTCCCATTTGAGCGGAGTTTCGTCGGTTTTATCGCTTTACAAAAAAAATCCCGCATTTGCGGGATTTTTTATCTCAATCTTATACGCGAACCGTCCAGTTCATTGTGTCTTCTATTTTTCCCCACTGAATCCCTGTGAGTGTATCATAAAGCATCTGCGAAACCTCGCCGATTTCACCGTTGTTAACCGGCATTACGAGGTCGCCGTACTTCAGCTCGCCAATTGGCGAGATAACCGCAGCTGTGCCTGTGCCCCATGCTTCCTCCAGCTTGCCCGTCTTGTAGGCCTCGACAATCTCGTCAATGGAGATTCTGCGCTCGCTGACATTGTAGCCCTTCGCTTTCAAAAGCTCGACAATCGACATCCTTGTGATACCGCCCAGAATGGAGCCTACGAGCGCCGGCGTTACAATCTCGCCATTTATCTTAAAGAAGACGTTCATCGCGCCTACCTCTTCGACATACTTTCTCTCGATGCCGTCGAGCCATAGCGTCTGGATATAGCCCTGCTGCTCGGCCTCTTCCTGCCCCTTCAGAGATATCGCATAGTTTGCACCTGCTTTTGTAAAGCCCGTCCCACCCACAACTGCACGGACGTATTTTTCTTCAACATAGATTTTAACCGGTGCGATACCGTTCGGGTAATATGCGCCGACAGGCGACAAGATAATTGCAAAAATTAGGTGCTTTGCCGCATGGACGCCAACGTGTACGTCGTTTGCAAAAATATACGGGCGTATATACAAAGACGTCCCTTCCTTTGACGGAACCCAGTCTTCATCAACCCGAACCAGCGCCTTTATCGCCTCTATCGCAAATTCCTCGTCAATTTTCGGGATACAGAGACGCTCGCAGGATACGTTCAGTCTCGCCATGTTCTTTTCCGGACGGAAAAGCTGAACCGAACCGTCCGCCGTACGGTAAGCCTTTAAGCCCTCGAAAACCTCCTGCGCGTAATGCAAAACCATAGACGCGGGGTCAATCTCAAACGGACCATAGGGCACAATGCGCGCGTCGTGCCAGCCCTGCCCCTCGTCATAGTTCATAATAAACATATGGTCAGTGAAATATTTAACAAAGCCCAGACTGTTTTGGTCGGGCTTCGCCTTCGGCGAAGTTGTTTTGGTGATAGAGATGTTCATATTGCTCATATCCTTTCAATAATGAATTATTTGTTATAGATATTTGTGTATTATTATATCCAATTTTTATAAATTTGTAAAGGAAATGTTCGGGTAAAAACAAAGACTGTGAAGGAAAGCCGTGCCGCACAGCCGTAAATATGTATTTTTACGGAATGATTTGACACTATGGCTTATGTGCTGTAAAATATACGCAAGAACAAAGTGCTTGCGCTTGTGCCACATTTCTATAATAAATATGAAAAACGAACTTGAAAGGGTGAAGCAGTATGCAGAATTTTGATTTTTACACGCCGACACGGATGATTTTCGGCAGGGACACCGAAAAACAGGTCGGAACAATAGTCAGAGAATACGGCTATAAAAAGGTGTTGCTGCACTATGGCGGTGGCAGTATTAAAAAGATTGGGCTTTACGACGCGGTTACAGCATCGCTTGCGGAAAACGGCGTTGCATTTATTGAGCTTGGCGGCGTGGAACCGAACCCGAAGCTCTCGCTCGTGAAAAAGGGCGCGCAGCTTTGCAAGGAGGAGGGAATCGAGCTGGTGCTTGCGGTCGGCGGCGGCAGCGTGATGGACTCGGCAAAAGAAATTGCCATCGGCGCGCTCGACGACGGCGGCGACCAGTGGGATTTTTCGATTAAAAAACGTGAGCCAAAACGGGCGCTGCCTGTGGGAGTTATACTGACCATATCTGCGTCGGGCAGCGAGATGAGCGCGTCGGCGGTTATTACCAACGAGGAGCAGCAGCTTAAGCGCGGCTATAACTCGCCGCTGCACCGGCCGCTGTTTGCGATTTGCAATCCGGCTCTGACGTATTCAGTCAGCAAATTCCAGACCGGGTGCGGCATTGTGGATATTTGTATGCATACGCTGGAGCGGTATTTTTCCGTCTCGCCCGATACGCCGCTCACGGACCGGCTTGCGCTTGCGCTTGTTCGTTCTACGGTCGAGGCGGGGCGCGCAGCAATCGAAAATCCGTGCGACTACGATGCGCGCGCGACGCTGATGTGGGCGTCGTCTCTGTCGCATAACGATCTGACGGGAGCAGGCAGAGAAACTTTTGCGCCTTGTCACCAGATTGAGCACGAGCTGAGCG
>URQR01000137.1 GCA_900550065.1 uncultured Eubacteriales bacterium
GTATAGCCTAAGGCGATGGGCGTATCTTGGTTTTTCGTGGGGAGCAGTTTTAGCCTGCCGCCGTCCTTAACGAGCCAGAGATAGCCGGAGCCGAACACAGCGAGCGCCTGTTCTTTAAATTCTTTTTGGAACGCTTCAAAGCTGCCGAAGCGGCGGTTAATGGCTTCCTCCAGCCTCCCAAAGGGCCGGTTGCCCGGCTGGCCGGGACGCATGTTTTTAAAATAGAAGTCATGGTTGTAGTATCCGCCCGCATTGTTTAGCAGTTTTGTCTGGTCCTCCTTTGACACGAGCTTCGGTTTGGTCAATAGCTCGTCGATGCTGTAATACCAAAGCTTCGGGTAGTTTTTTAATACGGCGTTTAAATTGTCAGTATACGTTTTAAAATGCTTGTCGTGGTGCAGGTACACGGTTTCGGCGTCGATGTACGGTTCTAATGCGTCATAGTCGTAGCATAGCGGCGGCAGCGTAAATTCGTAATGCGGTTTCATTGTCCTCAAGTGATTGACCCCCCTTCTGCCCGCGTTTTATGCTGCAGGCAGCTATTTTCTTTGCATTATTATATACAATTTCTATTGTATGCATCCGTCTGCACGTCCCATGCAAAAAGCGCACAGAAAGCAGATGTTTGGAAGGTGCGTAAAAAAGTGGGATTGCCTGTTGTTTTCGTTTTGCTTGTGTGTTAAAATAGTCTCAAAAGCTTTGCTTTTGAGACTATTTTAACAGAAACCGCTGTCGGGACACCGTCCCTCCTCCTGCTGCGCAGGAACGCGTTTTCTTCGAGTTTGTACGCTGATTTATAGTATAAAAGCCAAAGCATATTTGGCAGGGGAGGAATCAATATGAGTATGTATGAAATTGCAAAGCAACGCTACGCAGAGCTTGGCGTTGACACTGAACAGGCAATTGAAACGCTTGGGCGGCTGCCGATTTCGATTCATTGCTGGCAGGGCGACGACGTGGGCGGCTTTGAGACCGGCGACGCGGAACTGTCGGGCGGTATCGCTGCGACGGGAAATTACCCGGGTAAGGCGCAGACGCCGCAGCAGCTGCGAGCAGATATAAAAAAGGTGCTCTCACTCGTCGGCGGCAAGCACCGCCTCAGCCTGCACGCGACGTATGCCGAAACGAACGGCGAAGCAGTAGAGCGCAACGCGTTGCAGCCGAAGCACTTTGAAAATTGGGTCGCGTTTGCCAAAGAGGAAGGCCTCGGACTCGACTTTAACCCGACGCTGTTCTCGCATCCAAAGGCGGAGGGCATGACGCTGGCAAGCCTTGACGACGGGATAAGAAATTATTGGATTGAGCACTGTATCGCGTCGCGCGAGATTGCGGACTATATGGGCCGCGAGCTAAATAATACGGCGGTAACGAACGTGTGGATTCCGGACGGTATGAAGGATGTGCCGGCGGACCGCTATATTTACAGAAAAAAACTGTCCGACTCGCTCGATAAAGTGTTTGCCAAAAAGACGGTGCACAACCTCGATGCGGTAGAGAGTAAGGTATTCGGAATCGGTGCGGAGAGCTATACGGTTGGTTCGCACGAGTTCTATATGGGCTATGCGGTCAAGCATCAGACGCTTTTAACGCTCGACACGGGACACTTCCACCCGACGGAATACGTTTCCGACAAAATTACGGGTGTAATCGACTTTGTACCGGGGATTTTGCTGCACACGAGCCGCCCGGTGCGCTGGGACAGCGACCATGTTGTCATTCTTGACGAGGAGCTTCAGCGGCTGATGGCGGAGCTGTGCCGCCATGACTTGTTCGATAAGGTACATATCGGGCTCGACTTCTTTGACGCGAGCATCAACCGGATTGCAGCGTGGGTAATCGGTATCCGTAACACGCAGAAGGCGCTTTTGATGGGCCTGCTGGAGCCGGCAAAGGCGCTGTTCGAGGCGGAGTATGCGGGCGACTACACGAAGCGTTTGGCGCTTATGGAGGAGCTTAAGTCGATGCCGTGGAACGCGGTTTGGGATGAGTTTTTGACACGTAACGGAATTGTAACCGGAATCGCGTGGCTCGACGAAGTGAAGCAGTACGAAAAAGACGTACTCTCGAAACGTTAGGAGGGCGCATGATGGGGAAAAAGGTTTTAGCCTTCGACTTCGGCGCGTCAAGCGGCCGCGCGGTTGTGTTCGAGCTGGCGGACGGCAAGCTCTGCGCCGAGGAAATACATCGGTTTGACAACGACCCTGTGATGGTACGGGGCAGCTACTGCTGGGACGTACTGCGCCTGTTTCATGAGATTAAGCAGGGGATTTTAAAGTGCAAAAACGCCGGGGCTGAGATTAGTGCAATCGGGATCGACACGTGGGGCGTGGACTATGGCCTGCTCGACAAGGAGGGGCGTCTGTTGCAAAATCCGTACCACTACCGCGATACGCGCACCGACGCGGTCAGCTTCAGCGAGGAAGAACGGCGCGCTGTGTTTGATAAGACGGGTATCCAGTTCTCTTTTATCAATACGCTGTTTCAATATATGTGCAGTGCAAAGGAGCCTGTGTTCGACAGCGCGCAAACTGCGCTGTTTATGCCGGACTTGTTCAATTATTTTCTGACAGGAGAAAAGCGTACCGAATATACAATTGCGTCGACGAGCCAGATGCTGAACGCGGAAGGCAGAACGTTCGACGACGATTTGTTGAAGCGTTTTGGCTTGGAGAACAAGTTTGCGCCTATGATTCAGCCGGGGTGCATAGTCGGGAATTTAAGCGATGAAATCTGTACGGAGCTGGGCGTAAAAAGCGTACCGGTCGTTGCGGTTGCGTCGCATGATACGGCTTCCGCGGTGGTCGCTGCACCGATGGAAAAACCGGAAAAAAGCCTCTATATCAGCTGCGGAACATGGCTTTTGCTCGGTGCGGAAACGAACGAAGCAATTATCAATGAGCAGAGCTACGGCTACAATTATACGAATGAGGGCGGCGTGTTTGGGAAATACCGCTTCTTACATAACATTATGGGGCTGTGGATTCAGCAGGAGAGCCGCCGCGCCCTGCGCCGCAGCGGCGTCGAGGTGAGCTATCAGCAGATGGAGGATGAAGCGGAAGCGGCAGAGCCGTTTGGCTGTATTATCAACCCGAACGATTCTGCGTTCGAGCGGCCGGGCGATATGGTGGCGCGTATCCGCGCCTATGCAGAGCGTACCGGACAGAACGTACCGCAAACAGTAGGGGAAATTAATCGAACAATTATGGAAAGTCTTGCGCTCGAGTGTGCAAAATCGGTCAAGGAAATATCGCAGATGCTGCCGCAGCGGCCCGATACAATTCATATGGTCGGCGGCGGGATTAAAAACGATATGCTGTGCCGTTTTGTGGCGAACGCGACCGGACTGCGCGTTGTTGCCGGTCCAGTTGAAGCGACAAGCATCGGAAACGCACTCATGCAGTATGTCGCGCTTGGCGAAATTACCTCTTTGGCACAGGCACGTACCGTTGTAAGGGCGACGTACGGGCTAAAGGAATATATGCCGGCTGAGAAGCAGGCGTGGAAAGAAGCGTATGAGCGATATACCAAGCTTTGTGAAACGAATTTGTAAAAAAGATGAATGAAAAACGCCTTGTATACTATTTTGTATACAAGGCGTTTTTGGTTGGGTATCCATCACCAAACGATTAATAAGCAAATGCAATATAACAATTATATACAATATTTTATTAGTTTGCAAAGGCATATTGACGGATTGTGTATTGGATTTGTAAATTTAGGTAAAATAATTGTGAGGTGATTTCAGATGTCGGGAGCTTTAAAAATCGCTAAAAACAACGAATTTCGCTATATCCAGCTCGGGCTCAACATTGCCTATTACAGAAAAATTGCGGGTCTAACGCAGGAGGAGCTCGCTGAACAGAGCGGACTGAGCCGGACGTATATCAGCTCAATCGAAGCGCCGAATATGATTAAGACGGTTTCGCTCGAGGCGCTGTTCAGGATTGCGGATACGCTGAAGGTCGATGTGAGTAAGTTATTGGAATTCAGGCTTTAGAAACATCACTGCGATCAACGATGCTTCTTTTTCTATTTTTTTAACAACCTATTTCGTATTAGTAAATCGACAGATAAGTCCCGTATTCCTTGCTTTTGAAAGGTGCGGGGCTTTGTGCTTTCTGCACGGCGCGGTGGCTGCAAGACAAATATCTGTCCTATGCGCTGTCGGCGGTTCGGTGCATGACGCGATATTGCTTGGGCGAGATGCCGGTAATTTTTTTAAATACGTTTGTAAAATAGTTGGAGTCGCTGCAGCCGACGATGTCGGCAATATCCTTTATTAAAAAGTTTGTGTTTAACAAAAGATTTTGTGCCTCCTTCATCCGAAGGCGGTTGATATATTCGCTGATGGAGCAGCCATAATATTTTTTAAACTTATGGCTGATAGAGGACGGCGAACAAAAGCACGCGGCGCTTATGTTCTCGAGCGTTAGGTTCGCCTGCCTGTTTGAACTCACATACGCCACCACTTTATTTAAAATCGTATCATTGGATTTACCAGGCACACAGGCGGTCTTGATGTATCCCTCCATCATATGGCAGAGCGGATGTATCAGTGTTTTTACGTAGCTGCTGTCCGGAATAGAGGCACTTACATTCATTTTGAAAGTCTCTTCCAGCTTTTTTTCTTCTATTACGATTCCACGCGCTACATTTTCTATCTGGCGGAGTGATTTTTGTATGTCTGAATAAAAACTTCCGACGTGAATATAGCCCACCGCTTTATCGGTGAAGAGCGGAAAGATAAAGCCTTCTAAGCCTGCGTGGCACATGATAAGCCTTTCAGAACGGCAGGCGGAATCTAAAATGGCGCTTTGACATGCGCTGCACCTTGCCCACGTATTTGGATATGCCTTTACGGCGAGGCAAAAAGGATTTGTGTGGATTGTAAAGCGGGAAAGCCTATGGTTCACAATAGACCAATATTCTTTTCTTAAAATGATTGTAACCTGTAAGTGAAGTGATTCAAGATATGATATATAATTTGTAATGTCCTCCGCCAAATCTTTTGTGGTCAAGACGCCCGCCCTCCTTTGCTTTATTTTATAGTTTTACTGCACGATATTTCATGTATTGGTATTGGCAATATTATATACTATATTTAGATTAGGGTCAATATGCGATAGAAACGGGAGGAAAGAAATGAAGAACATATTATTTCGGTGTATCAGCATGATGGTATGCGCGGCGATGCTAATTGGCTGCTTTTCGACGGTGGGGCTTGCGGCAAAAAAGGTCGCTGTTGACCAGGTTTACGACTTTGAGGCCGAAACGCTCGAGATAAACAGCGGCATATACACCATAGAGGGAAACGCCTTGTATAACCGGGATACGTCTACTTCAAAGCCCGGCGACGGGGAACGGGGGGATATGACCCTTAATTTTACGGTAAAGAAAGATGCCTTGTATCATATTTGGGCGCTGGCAAAGCCGAACTCAGCGACAAAGTCCGTATATGTATCGCTGAACAAGGGCGCTTACAGCGTAGTCAATTTTTCAATGAATATGAGCGAGTTCACTTATGTAAAGCTCGGCTCTGTGCAGTGCGCGGCGGGCGACGCGGTGGAGGTTAATATCAGTGCGTGCAACG
>URQR01000138.1 GCA_900550065.1 uncultured Eubacteriales bacterium
CATTGCGCATACCTGCTGTATCCAGCCATAGCGTCCAAAAAACTTTACAATTAAAAACGCCGCCGCGGCAAGCACGGCAATATACAAAAGTGCGAGCCACACGATATCAAAATTACCAATAGAATACCCGCACAGCCGATTTGAAAAAAAGTTGAGTAGCTTCGCCGCCTTAACGAACACAAAGTGCGGCGACGAATACGACACTTGATCCTCCGACGTTGCCATCAGACCCACTATCTGTGACAGCAGGCCGCCCTCCGCCACGTCCATAGTGTAGTACCGTTTAAAAAGATAGTTGTTGTCCGCTGCATCCGAATAGCGCATGTTGTTTACGTAAAAAATCCTGCCAAAGTCGCCGTTATCCGACAGGCCGACCGGCTCCGGAAAAAACAGGACGAACGTACACAGTATCAATACGCACACAAAGCTAACCCACGGGAGAAGCCGCGTAATTGTGCGCTTCTCCCGCCGATGGGTTTTCACCGTTTGTTGATAGCTTCCCGCCCTGATTCGTTTGTTTGTTTCTTTCTCTATTACCATGTGTCTTGTCCTTTTCCCTATTTTATCGTTCTGAGTACCGCCTGATACCTGTCATACGCGCCCTGCTGCATTTGCTGCCACTCGTCGTAGCCCATTGCTTTCAGCTCCGCGATATATTGATCCCATGTAACGTCAATATGATTTACACCCAAAAGCCACCTCTGCTGCCATTCGATAATATACGTTTGTATTGCAATTCTCTTGTCCCGAATCATCTGTTCTTCTTCAGCCGTATACGAAAGCGACGGGAACGGCTCCGCGTACCACTCTGGATTGTTATTATACAGCCATAATCCTTCCTTCGCCGCCGGCGCCGCCGCGTCAATTTCCGCCTGTAGGCCCAGCTTTGCGCCGATTTCGAGCTGCCCGCGGTCACGCATATACATCGGCACACCGCCGTCTACAGTAAGCACTTCCTCGGTATAGCGCGGCGCACCGTCCACCATTGTATAATCTACACCCTCCATACCATAATTATAGGCCCGCTGTCCTTCCTCTGAAAACCACCAGTCAAAAAATTTGATTGTTTCGATTGGATGCTGATTGTCACACGATATCGCCCACCCGGCCGGGCGCAAGGTATCGCTCTGGAAAATCTCTTTTACAACGCCATTTACATCCGCCGGCGGCGCAATTGCGACCCACTCAAACCCCGCAATCCAGCTCGCATACTTATTAAACGTTCCCGTCGAACCGAGCCAGTCGTGCGTCATGCCGCCGAGATTGTCGCCCAGAAGCTGCTCGCGCGAATAACTCCCGCGCGAATAAATTTCTTGGTCAATCAGCCCCTCCCGATACCACTTTGCAAGTTCGCGCATTGCGTTACGGTACGCTTCCTCCGTTTTTCCGTGCACGACCCTGCCGTTCTCGTCCACGTGCCAATCGTTGTATGCGCCCCAGAGCTGGATTAAACCATCAACATTCATGCCACGGTAGAAGTATGGCACTTCGTCCTTTCTGCCGTTACCGTTCGGGTCTTGCTCCCGAAACGCCTTTAACACAGCGTACAGCTCGTCAACCGTCGTCGGAACGGAAAGTCCCAGCCGGTCGAGCCAGTCCTTTCGGATATAAAAGCCCATCGACGCGCGACCCTCATATAAATTCGGGATAAAATACAGCTTGCCGTCCGACGCAGCGCTCCCCGCCACATATTCCGGATGCTCTTCAAGCACCCGCTTAATATTGGGCGCATACTGGTCAATCAGCTCGTCCAGCGGGATAACCATGTCTGTAAACGCACTTTTATTAATACTTTTCTTACTTGCCCGTATAATGTCCGGCAAAGGCGAATCTATTAATAAGGTACTAAATTCCTGCTCTACATTTGTTTTATAGATACTTTTTCCCGTCAGCTTAATATTTGTTTTCCTATCCGCCTCTTGAAAAACCGTCATTTTGTTATAATCGTACACACCCTGCACGCCGTCTGAAAAAAACGTCAGCTCGAGCGGCTCCTGCACAATCCAGCTCTTTGGCGTTTCAATATAGACCGTCTGGGTCGGTTCGTACCAATTTACCACATAGCCGAGGCTTTCAGCTACAAAACGCATCGGTACCAGCGTTCTGTCGTCCACCGTCTGCGGCGGCACATCAAGCGTATAGGGCAGGTCATTGACCCACGCAGTGGCAGAGCCAAGCGTCAAAAAGATGCGTCTGTGCCCTTTTATCCCGATTGCCGTTTGCGTCGCCTCGTCCCAGTCCACCGTCATACCCATGGCCTCAAACACGGCGCGCACCGGCAGCATCACCCGGTCGTCTATGATACGCGGTGCGGTGTCAAAGCGGACCCGCTCTCCGTCGAGCTGGACGCTGACGGTAGTATCCTGTGCACAGGCAGCGCCCACCGTCATAAGGAGTAGAATACCCGCCATTAGGCTGATAAATAATTGTTTCATGTTTGTCCCCCCTGTCTTATTTTTCTGTCCCTAATTTTCTCTACAGCGTTTTTACAAGTTCTTTTTGCGCAGCGGTCTGCTCCTCCTGCTTTGCCGGGCGAAACAATCGCCACCCCTTTTTCACAAGAAAGAAAATCAATTGTTTTCCCTTTGCCGCAGCAAACGATACGGCAAAAATTACCGCAATCGTAAAGGGGAGTTTTAGTGGCAGCGTGCCAATGTAAGGATAAACAATTTTTTCTGCAAGATTGGAAAACAAATAAATATCGAGCGAGCTGACAGCAATGGACGATACCGCCATGCGCAGCGGCTTCGACCATACAGTTGTGTTATAGAACGCCAAAAACAGAAACAGCGCGGTCAGCAGCGACGAAACGCTGTAAAAGCCATTGAAAACGTAGTCCACATATGCGCCGCCATGCGCCAGCAGAAAGACAATTGCAGCCGGAATAACCGCGCTTATGAGCGCGCATGCCATGCATAGGTACGGATTGACCCTCGGCTTATATTCCCGGATATAAACGCCAATCATATAGTAACAAACCGGATAAAACTCGACCCAATATTTTGGGATAACCTCCACATAATACGCTGGCGTGCGGAAAACAGACGTTAGGCTGGGCGCTATGGTCAGAATCGAAAAGACCGCCAGCATCCACAGCTTCGCTTTTTTTGTGCCAAGATGCACATATCCGCCGTTTAAAAACGGTATCAGCAAATACAGCCCAATAAACATCTCAACATACCATGCATAGTTGTTGGCTGTAAAGTTAAAAATACTCAGCAGGGCGACCTGCCACGTAACAGTAGAATCAATATGCATATTGTACAAGGCACCGAGCGCGGCGATAAAACAATAGCTTGCCGCAACAGGCACAAGACCCAAATAAAACTTTTTATTTGGTGTTTTGCGCGCCTGTAAAAAACCGGTAATCATCAAAAATAGTGGCACACATTCCATCACGAGATACCGAAACACCACAATCAAAAACGCGCGTATTCCGCACATATCCATATCCAGCACATGTAAATTCCCAATCGTGTGGATGGAAATGACAGATACGACCGCAAGCACCTTAATCAGGTCAATCCCAGTGCGCCTTTCCCCCTTCTCCATATCCCCCGCCTCGCTTCTATGCAATTTTTACAATATCCCTATGATAGTGTATCATATTTTTACTCATTTTTCAACATTTTGTGCGCTGCATAAAATTTCTTCATATTTTTTAAAAATAATGCTTGACTCTCTCATTGTGGTATACTCTATACTAAGTATGTGCACAAAACAATACCGGTATGGAGGAATGAATACATGATTAAAATCGGAGATTTTTCAAAACTGTCCATGGTCAGTATCCGAATGCTGCGGCACTACGACAGCATTGGCCTGCTGGTACCGGAAAAGATTGACCCCATCACAGGGTACCGCTACTATACGCCCGCGCAGCTCACAACCGCGGGACGGATTCAGTCCCTCAAAAATATGGGGTTCAGCCTATCCGCTATCGGCAGCATTCTACGGGAGTACAATGACCCGGAAAGCTTAAAACGCTATCTGCTTCTGCATCTGGTACAAATAAAAGAGGATGCGGATAAAATTCAAAAACAAGTTACAATGGTTGAGTCTATGATTGAACGGCTCGGAAAGGATGGTATTTCTATGAATTATAATGTAGCAGTCAAGGAGTTTGCGCCCATACAGGTGATGAGCCTGCGCGGCGTTATCCCCGCGTATGAAAACGAGGGGGATTTGTGGCAGGAACTTTACAAGCAGACAGCCGAGCAAAACGTACAGCTCGCTTCTCCGCCGTATCATGCGGCTGTCTTTTACGACGAGGGCTTTAAGGAGGCCGACGTCGACGTCGAAATCCAGGCGTCTGTGACAGGCGACTATCATGATACCCAACAGGTTAAATTTAAAAAGACAACGTCAATAACGGCGGCCACAGTCGTGATAAAAGGCGACTACAGCCAAATGGCCGACGTATGTGAAGCGATTGCCAACTGGGTCAGCGACAACAACTATGAATTTTCAGGCCCTATGTTTAATATATACCACGTCAGCCCTGCATGTGATAAAAACCCGGCAAATTGGGTGACAGAGGTTTGCTTCCCGGTAACAAAAAAGTAAATATGTAAAAAAGGCAGGGAACAAATTGTTCCCTGCCTTTTTTATTTATGACACAGCATTAGTTTACTTTAAAGTTTTCAACCCACATCGTGCTGTCCGTATTACTGTTTACAATCGCGATAGAATCAACAAAATCAATCGCATGCGCGCCAGCTCTAAAAGCATAATCCGTTACTGTTACCGTTTTCCCTTCCGTCGGGTAAATCTGCGTAATGGAAACCGTATACTTTTTCGTCGCTACGTCAAAATCAACCTTTACATGGTAGCGATAGTTCGGCGCAAATTGAATCTTAGTCGTCACATAGGACTCGCCGTTACGAACCTTAATTGTACCGTTCGTAAACTGAATCAGCATATTTGCGTCAGACCATTTCAAATCCTTTGCCTTCTGCTCCAGCATAACAACCGAGTCGTATGCATCCGGCATAATTCCATCGCCTAAAACGATGTCAAATTCAACACTGCCGTTCTTTAACTGCTGTCCAAACTGATAATACGACTCATCCGCAAATGTGGAATTGTTTGTAAGCAGTACCGCTGGGAATGCGCCGTCCGGAGGCGTTGTAACGCCGTCCTTCGGCTCAGCCTTCGGCATATCCACCAAAACTTCCTCATTCGGGTCAGGCGCCGTCGTTACTTTCTCATTGCGCATCAGATGGAAGTTTCTCCACATATCCTTCGCGAATTTGTGTCCCCTCGACAGATAATTATATTCGTACTCGTTGCTGCCCTTACCAGACGAGAAACCACGGTACCCCTCCTGCATCTTAAAGAGCAAGTCCTCGTTACCAACATAAATTCTGTTGTCCAGCTTTTTCATCTCATCCGTAGACGAATCCCAGCCGCCAAGCAGCTTCATATTCGCATAAACGGAAACAAGGATATCGTAGCTGTCGTAGCCATATGTGCAGCGGCTACTAATGGTCGAGCACTTCCCCGTGCCGTCGCC